>JAAERC010000340.1 GCA_024230695.1 Candidatus Zixiibacteriota bacterium | reverse complement strand
TCTTCATCGTTTGAAGAAAACCTTGCTGGCATATCTTCATCATCTTCTTCTTCAACGTCAATTACAGGCGCATCATACTTTAGATTTGCCTTTGAAAACAAGACAGGAGAGTCTGGAGCAAAGATTGGTTTTAAATCAGACATTATTCGTCTGGGTTCTGATATGGGAGCCAGTTGTGCCAGCAGATTGATCACACCGACTACAGGAGAGCCATGAAAAAGAAGCATCCAGTCGTTATTCATCCAGAGAGTATCAAGATAGATATCATTGTTATAGGTAAAATCACCATATCCATCATGATCACGGTCAAATCCCTCATAGTCACTATAATAGTTACCTTCCCAGAGATTTCCCGTTGCAACACCGTTGCCATTAACTTTTATGGTATCAAGATTGTCAATAAAAGCATTACCCTTAAAAATATTTCTTGAAACAGTTGAATTAAAAGAGACACCAGTTACATTGTAAGCGACTGTATTAGCCTTTAAAAAATTATACTTGTCTGGCTGGTATGGGGAAATATCAAAGTAAATTCCCGTTGAGCAATATACGATCTCATTGTTTTGAATCGTCATATTGTCAGACTCTTTTATACCAATACCGACGCCGGTACCGCCAAGGGAATATCTCACCACATTTTCTTCCAGGATAATATCCCGGCTGTACATTAAAAAAATTCCAACTGAATTGTGATGATAGATGTTTTTTCTGACTTCATTACCTCCTGAATACATAAAATGGAGCGAATATCGATTATTCCAACCCCTGTTTTCTTCAAT
>JAAERC010000339.1 GCA_024230695.1 Candidatus Zixiibacteriota bacterium | reverse complement strand
GATTAGCAATCATTGAATTCCCCACAAGTAATAAATTTAAATCGGGGCGACTGGATTTGAACCAGCGACCCCTTAGTCCCGAACCAAGTGCGCTACCAAACTGCGCTACGCCCCGATCTAAACTGCTTCATTATATATAATAGCCATTACAAGTCAAGCGCTTTATATAAATCCTCTATTTCTTCAAATTTCTTATAATTTTAGCTCTAAATCCGCTAATTTCTTTATTGTTTCTGTATCTGTAAAATTCATTTTTAAGGCCGAAATCGATATAAAACCGTCAGAAATCGCCTTATAATCGGTCCCATTTACAGATTCCCAAACAGCTTCACCGGCGATCCAGTAATAATCTTTGCCCCTCGGATCAGTTTTTTTAATAATTATATCTTTATATGTCCGCTGTCCGAGACTGGTGAATTTGTATTCAGGAATACTGCTATCTTTTAATTTTGGGAAATTAATATTCAAAAATGTCCGTGATGGAAGATTTAATTCTTTAAATCTTTTTGCCAGTCGAGCAGTAAATTGGGCCGCCGTCTTATATGATTTCATATTTTCGGCGTCAGTGTTAGAAACAGCCATCGACGGGATCCCCATCGTTGAACCTTCAATCGCCGCGGCAACAGTACCTGAATATGTTACATCCTCGGCCATATTGGCCCCATGGTTTATTCCTGAAACAATCAAATCCGGCATACGATGTTCCATAATACCATGAATTGCCATCATTACACAGTCGGTTGGGGTACCATCACAAGTATATGATTCATCCCCCACTTTTTTTAGTCTCAGAGGACGTTCGAGTGTTAGTGAATGACTTGAGGCCGACTGTTCACGATCGGGGGCCACCATTAGCACCTGACCAATTTTTTTTAGCTCTTTTTGAGCCGCCAGCATTCCTTCGGCATGGATGCCATCATCGTTGGTTAATAAAATAAGCATAATAAATAATATATGTTTCTTTTTTAAATTCCTATCGTATTATCCTTTTCCAAATCTGCCTGATAAAACGAAATGTATCGCCAAAATGACTAATCGAGGAATTTTCATTTTTATATATTGTGTCAATTGGCACTTCGTTAACATTTATATTTAGCAGTCCGGTTTGAAACAGAAGCTCCGATTCAAAATCGAATTTATTGGAATCAGCCTTCATTTTCTTTAAAACTTTTAAGTCAAACATCCGAAACCCGGATTGTGAATCCCTGATAACTTTGCCGCCAAAAATCGAGACCATAAACGAGGTCAGATTGTTCGACAACCATCTACCTATCGGCATTTTGCTCATAGATAAATCTCTGCTTCCAATGCATATATGCCCCTTATTTTTTCTTAGCACAAACTGCGTTATATCTTCAGGACAATGCTGAAGGTCGGCATCAATAGTAATCAGATAGTCATAATTATTATCAAAAGCATACGCAAAACCGCGTTTGAGCGAATAACCTTTGCCCCGGTTTGTTTTATTAATCAGAATAGTACAATTTTGACTTTTTACTTTGGTTATTGTTTCATCAGTTGACCCATCATCAATAACCAGAATATCAATCGAAGGAACCGTCTTTTTTATTCGTGTTAATAATTCGCCAATAAACAAAGCGGCATTAAATGCTGGAATTAGAATTATTGTTTTATCTAAGGAATTATTCATTTAATCGTAATAATTATGGTCGGGGCGAGCAGAGTTGAACTGCCGACCTCTCGCACCCCAAGCGAGTGCGCTAAACCTGACTGCGCTACGCCCCGACGTAAGCCTAATCTAATTTAACCCTCAAAAAAGGCAAGGGAAAAGTTTTAAAAGAGACTCTATCTCTTTCCTTATTTCACCAACGGCCGTCTGGAACTTCGCCGAGGCAACCAGTTCTTTTTTCTCGG
>JAAERC010000338.1 GCA_024230695.1 Candidatus Zixiibacteriota bacterium | reverse complement strand
GTGCCATTCAAGTCGGAGCGAGACGGTTCTTCGCATTGGCAACAGGGTATAAACTATTCGGTTCTCTATCCCATGCGCGTCAATCAGTGTTCAGAGGAGAGGCAGTATGATGCCCATCAGCTGTCTTATCCCTCGAATGAAACTGGTTGGCGCGATTTAATAATCCTATGGGCAAACTACACATGCGTCTGCGGTGGCAGGGGTGGGCCGGGCTGTCGCATATTAGATGATATGCCGGTATAGATGAGCAAGGAATTTTTTATTTATTCTTTTGATTAGGCTCAGACAAAACAGTGATAATTTATTGATCGATTTCTGATCAATTGATCAATAATTCTGATAAAACTCGATAAATTCGTGATCAGCATCATCGAAAACTCCCCATATACTAATTTTCGCTGCAATAGGACAAAAAAAACATGACAATATCGATAATTTATGTCAAAATGAATTATTGCTAATCAACATGGCATCGAAATCAATCATTATTATCCTTTTTGTTGTTGCTGAGATTCATATGTAGGTTAGTCGAAAAGTGGTTAGTGGTTGGCCGGGACTTTTCTTCCTGGAAAAATGCAAAATTCCTTCAAATCATGAGGGGCTTGCTTCTGCCGGGTCAGTAGGCGCATCTTTCAGAGAACCTAACTGATTCATACGTAGGTTAATCGAAAAGTGGTTAGTGGCTGGCCAGGATATTTCTTCCTGAAAAATCGATTGGTTGTTAGTAGTTCTAGGCACCCATTACCGTAGCACTAATCGACGCGCAACTTCCCATTCATGTCTATTTGATGCACATCTTCCCTTCCCTTTGATTTCTTGTCTTTACAG
>JAAERC010000337.1 GCA_024230695.1 Candidatus Zixiibacteriota bacterium | reverse complement strand
TGAGATCCATCATTATCGCGGGATATTCGGTTCGCATCTTGCCAATGTAATCAGACGATTGAAACGGATTTGCGAATTTTATGGTTCCAACCCGACTTTTATCTGTTGTTCGGCAACAATTGCTAATCCTGCTGAATTGGCTGAAAAAATCACCGGCTGTAAAGTAAAACTGATAGACAAAAACGGGGCACCATCGGGCGATAAACATTTTATCCTTTATAATCCGCCAATAGTAAATAAGCAATTGGGTATCAGACGCTCGGCTATCAAGGAAGCCAAAAAACTCGGTGAGAAGTTTATCCGTGAGGGAATCCAGACAATTATTTTTGCCCATTATAGACTTCATGTGGAAGTCCTGTTACATTATCTGCGCGAAACATTCGCCAAACCGTTTGGGAAAAATATTAAAGTAGCAGGATATCGCGGCGGTTATCTGCCAAACCAAAGACGAGAGATCGAACGAGGTTTGCGTTCCGGTGAAATTACTGGGGTTGTTTCGACCAATGCTCTGGAACTTGGGATTGATATTGGGGCGCTTGATGTTTCAATAATAGTTGGTTATCCCGGTTCGATATCATCGGTCTGGCAACAAGCGGGACGAGCCGGTCGCAGATCGGGCACATCGCTAACTATTTTTATTGCGAACAGCTCAGCAATAAATCAGTTTTTGGCTCGGCAGTCGGATTATTTATTCAAAAAAACTCCTGAGATGGGAATTATCGACCCTGAAAATTTAATTATTAGTACTAATCATATCAAATGCGCCAGTTTTGAATTACCATTACATGCCGATGAAAAGTTTCGACGTGACGGTACCGACGAAATCCTTGAGTACCTTGAATCACAGAATATTGTTCGTCAGGCGGGCGGGAAATATCATTGGTCATCGGAGATCTACCCGGCGCAACAGATATCTCTTCGTTCAGCATCGCCAGATAATTTCGTTATCCTCAATCAGACCGATAATAATCGTGTTATTGGTGAAGTGGATTATTATTCGGCTCCGATTTTTTTACATCCTGAGGCGATTTATCTGCATGATGCCCGACCATACCAGGTAACTGAATTGGATTGGGAAGGAAAAAAGGCGTATGTCAAAGAAGCCGATGTTGAATATTATACTGACGCCGAAACCAAATCTGATCTGACGGTACTTAATATTATTGATAGTGAAAACAGAACCGATATGACCTTGTCATGGGGCGAAGTAAAAGTGACCTCAGTGACAGTGCTGTTTAAAAAAATTAAATTCCATACCCATGAAAATATCGGTTCGGGAGATATCCTGCTTCCTGAACTTGAAATGCAGACATCCGCATTTTGGTACTCCTTCCCCGGCGATGTTCGTTTCAAACTAAAACTTGAGGGTGAGGATTTTGGCGGGGCCCTTCGGGGACTGGCAAATATCCTTGGAAAAATCGCTCCTCTTTGGGTGATGTGTGATCCACGTGACCTGCGATCGATAAGCCAGATCCGTTCACCATTTAGTGAACTGCCGACAGTTTATATTTATGAAAATATCCCCGATGGTGTTGGTTATTCGGAGAAACTTTATAATATCTCATCTGATCTTTTTGAGGCTTGCCGGAAGCAGATAAAAGAATGTCCCTGTCCGAGAGGATGCCCGTCGTGTGTCGGTCCGGAGATGGAAGTCGGCTCGGTTGGCAAAGACGGCACGCTAAAGCTTTTGAGCTATATGCTGGCCGTATCTGAAATTTAGTTTCCAATAATTATTTTGCACTTGTCCAATGCTGGGAAAACCCTTGTTTTATAACGGTTTTTGACTATATTGGATAATGTAATTCAAAAAATAATTCTACAAGAGGCGTTATGAAACATTTGATAATAATACTACTAATTACTTGCATTTTTATCGGAGCATCATTTTCATTTGCCGCTGAATGCGGTGATATTGATGAAACTGAGGGTATTAACATTCTTGATATAGTTCATTTGATTAATTTTGTCTACAAAGATGGGCCTGACCCTATTTGCGATGCCGAATTTGGTACAGTGACAGATATTGATGGCTATGTATATAAAACTGTTATTATTGATGGAAACGAATGGATGGTGGAGAATTTAAAAACTACACATTATCGCAATGGCGACCCTATTGCTGAGGTGGCCGCCAATTATACGTGGTCAAATCTGTCGACAGGAGCCTATTGTGAATATGATAATGATATAGGCAATGTGGCCACTTATGGCCGATTATATAACTGGTATGCGGTCAATGACAGCCGGAATATAGCTCCTGAAGGGTGGCACGTTCCATCTGCGACCGAACATATATTCATTGTTGATTATCTTGGAGGGGAGGATGATGCCGGTGGAAAAATGAAAGAAGCCGGCACAACTCATTGGCTTAGTCCCAACATAGGCGCAACAAATGAAAGCGGATATACCGCCTTGCCCGCTGGGTATCGCAGTACTAGTGGTGATTATAATGATATAGGGATGTTCACTTGCTTTTGGGCAGCCACCTCCCTTACTCCCACAACGGCCTGGGTCATTTACATGTATAACTACGAATCTGGATGCCACGAAAATGTAGCCCCTAAAAAATCCGGATATTCAGTTCGTTGCGTAAAGGATTAGCAAAGATGTCGGGTTTCTCATTGTAACTCGACAAATCTCGTTCGTTCGGAACCGCGACCTACCCTTACTATTAATTTCTGAGATCTATAGTGTACTATTTGTATCTTGTATTCCATTTTTTTACTTGTTATTTATAGAATCATGTTATACTATTTCTATTAGGATTTTTGTATTTACTTTAAATACCAATATTACAACAGACAGATATTTGTAAAATTATGATAGGAGTAAGATATGAAACATGGTTTTAGGAGTGAACATGGTATTGGCATATTTGAACTTCATGGGAAATTGATGGGTGAATCGGATGATCTCAAACTGATAAATGAAATTGAGAAATATGCAGAAGAAGGAACTATTAATATAATTATGGATTTTGCTGATGTAGAATGGACAAACTCCCGCGGGGTTGGCGTATGCATTTCAGCAAGAGAGATCCTACAAAAAAAGGGCGGGGATCTAAGGTTATCAGGATTGGGCGAAAAAGTTTTATCCATATTCAAATTGACTTATGTAGATACAATAATAAAAATTTTCGATTCTACTGAAGAAGCAATATTAAGTTTTAATAAATAGTAAATAATTGATAAAACCACATTTTCGTTTGAGTGGATTCGGATTCTACCTCATATTAACTTACCCGCAGGGAATCATCAGAAGCTCGGGGCTCCAGACCTGCATATTCACTTATTTATCCTAAATACTCTTAAAAGATGCCTTGACATTGGGCGTTGGTAATTCTACAATTCAATATAGATGATATAAATTAAGGTTGATTGATTAAGAGGGTCAAAACAAGTCCAAATGAAACCGATTAAAATACTGATAGAGTGGTTTAGACATTTTGCCTATGAATCACAACGATTGTTCTACTTTTCGGCAAAGATGGTTTTTTCGCTATTTGGTCGTCCGTTTTATGTTTCCGAAACATTTGAACAGATGTATTTAATTGGAGTTGGTTCGCTTTTTCTTGTTATTTTGACCGGTATCTCCGCCGGACAAGGTATGGCTCTTCAGTTTTCAAATGAGTTGGCAGATTTTGGCAGTAAAAATTATCTCGGTAGAATTATGGCGATCGCTATTATTCGTGAGCTGGGACCGGTTTTGACCGGTGTTATGGTTGCCGCGCGAGTTGCCTCGGGTATAACAGCCGAAATCGGTTCGATGAAATCATCAAAACAACTTGACGCAATGATCGCTTTTGGTATTGATCCGATTAAAAAACTTGCCGCGCCAAGATTGATTGCGTTGATTATTATGGTTCCGGTCTTAACGATACTAAGCGATGTTATCGCTATTGTTGGCGGATGGATGATCGCGATTTTTATTTCGCATATAACTTCATTGACATATTGGACAGCGGTGATCGACCGATTGAATTTCGGAAATCTGTTTATTGGAATAGCAAAACCGTTTGTGTTCGCGTTTGTTATCGGTTTTATCTCATGTTATAAGGGATTCACAGCTGAGGGCGGAACCAAAGGGGTTGGTCGTGCCACAACCGAATCGGTCGTGATAGCGTCGATCACAATTTTGATATCCAATTTTATAGTCACCAAGGTAGTCTTCTCATTTATAAGGGGTTACTTTTGATCGAATTTCGAAATGTCAGTTTCTCATATGGAGATAAACCGGTCATAAGAGACCTTTCGTTTTATATCCCAACCGGTGAGTCCCGGGTTATTATGGGTCAGTCCGGTTCGGGTAAGTCAACTATATTACGGTTAATACTCGGTCTTGCCAAGCCGGATGCTGGAGACATCATTATCGAAGATACAAATATCTGCGGAGCCCGTTCAAAAGTGCTTCGGGAAATCAGGAAACGAATCGGGATGGTTTTTCAGGCCGGTGCTTTGTTTGATTCTATGACGGTTGGCGAGAATGTTGGTTATTATCTTTTGGAACATTCTAAGATGCGTTTTAAAGATATTGAGGCAAAAGTCCGC
>JAAERC010000336.1 GCA_024230695.1 Candidatus Zixiibacteriota bacterium | reverse complement strand
TATTTTGCCACTTTCAATGGTGTGTCTATGCTAAACCCAGTACCCATTACGGGTATGTGAAAAAGGTGAGGGCTTTTCGCCGATGTAAATTCCATGTGCAATTATACGTAGCGAGTTTTGCAAAGTCAACTAATTAAACCTTTAAAATGCGCATAGATGCCCAAATTATATTTATATTTTGAGATAGGAGAACTCCCAAATTGGGCAGTTTTCATCCAAACTTTGGGATTATAGTCACACAGCCAACAACATAGCCATCGCTCCCATGCTATATTTAAAACAAACTAAAGCTGAAAAGTCACCTAAATGAGTAATCCATCCATCGGTTTTCTGTTGTGCAATAGACAAGATTGTAATAAATTGTTTGAATAATAATTAGAATAATTATCAGGTGATATTTAATTTGTCGGATAATACTAAATAGGGAAATATCGTTATTACAAATTCCAATAATTCGAATAAAAATGGCTTCCAGCCATATGTTGGTCGGGAAGAATCGATGGCCGAGTTTACGGTCAAATCAGTAATAGCAGGCGTTATTTTTGGTATTCTATTTGGCGCGGCCAACGCCTATCTTGGGTTATTAGTCGGTATCACCGTTTCAACATCAATTCCAGTAGCAGTGATGACAGTCGGGCTATTTCGATTGACACAAAGAATCATTGGCGCCCCAACCATTCTGGAGACTAATATGTCCCAAACGATTGGGTCGGCCAGTTCATCACTGGCATCGGGAATCATCTTTACTTTGCCGGCATTGTTTCTCTGGGGTCTCAATCCAACAATTTTCCAGATGGCCGGATTGGCGGTTCTCGGCGGATTATTAGGTATTTTGTTTATGGTGCCGTTACGGCGTTTTCTAATAAAAAATGAACATGGAAAACTACCGTATCCTGAAGGCACTGCCTGTGCAAAAGTTTTAATTGCTAGTGATAAAGGCGGCTCCGGGGCAAGTAATGTATTTTGGGGGTTGGCGGTTGGGTTTTTATTCAGATGTTGTTTTGATATTCTCAAGCTTTGGCCAAAAGGTATCACCCTGAATATCCCTTTTCTAAATAAAGCCCAGATAGGAATGAAAACTTACTCTGTTTTACTTGGAGTCGGTTATATTCTTGGTTATCGAATTTCGGCAATTATGGTGGCTGGAAGTTTGGTTTCATGGGTCGTATTAATTCCGTTATTAGCTCATGTCGGTGATTTATTAACAATACCATTATTCCCAGAAACAACAAAATTAATAAGCGAGATGTCGGCGTCGGAGATCTGGAACCGTTATATTAGATATGTTGGAGCCGGAGCAGTAGCTTTTGGCGGAATAGCGACAATTATTCGTTCCCTGC
Source organism: Candidatus Zixiibacteriota bacterium (assembly GCA_024230695.1). Next base: position 448 of record JAAERC010000336.1, on the reverse strand, counting down.
CAACAATGGTAAAATCATTCAAAATGGGCGCAAGTGAGATAAGCAAACGGATCAACCAACGAAAAAATAATTCTGAGACAACTTCTCCCCGTCCAGAGCGGACAGATTCTGATATACCTCTCCCCTATGTTATCGGTGGAGTAATTTGTATAGTTATTCTACTCGCTCTGCTTCCCAATCTTCTTGGCGGATCCGCAACAGTCACAATGCGTTTGATTGCGGCACCGCTGATTGCAATATTTGCTTTTTTCTTTGTAACAGTCAGTTCACGGATTGTGGGACTAGTGGGAGTTACATCCAATCCAACTTCGGGTATGACAATTGTGACATTGATCGGTATCAGTCTGGTTTTTGTATGGCTGGGATGGACCGATATGCTTGGGATGGCTACTGTTTTGACGGTTGGCACCGTTGTTTGTGTGGCGGCATCTATTGCCGGAGATACATC
>JAAERC010000335.1 GCA_024230695.1 Candidatus Zixiibacteriota bacterium | reverse complement strand
CCACTGGTATATTTTTTTATCAATTGGTGTTTCATCAGGATAAATAGTCGGTAATTCGGCTATCTTTTCCCAATTTCGCTGTATGTTCAAATGAAAGGCAATATAAAGCCCAAATAGTATAATCGGAAAAATTGTAAAAAACCAAAAAGAAGGCATCGACAGTTCAGGCATCAATGATGGTAACAGATGAATCCGCGATAACAGGTCAGCATCGGAGAGACCAAGTAACATTATCCAGCAAAAATGAAGGATCAACAATGTGGCTATAAATATTTTGTGTGCTTTCTTAGAATGTTTCTTGACATCATCAAGGGCGTGAAAATGTTTCAAATTTTCAGGCAGGATTGCTCCCGAGAGATCGGCTCCGGCGAGATGTTCCGGTTTGATTCCCTCTGCTTGGGATAAATCAGCTTCCCGTAAATCGGCATCATAAAGATATGTATCCCAAATTTGTGCGCCCCTCAAATTGGCCTTATATAAATCGGCACCGCTTAAATCAGCGTGGTATATTTCCGCCTGATAGCCGTCTTTACCATCTGAGTCCAACCAGTTTTTGTGTTCCCTGAGGATATGAAAGATATCTTCTCGTTTTGGTTTCCAACGAGTTTTGCTTTTATCTGATCTTCCGGTTTGTGTCATTTTCTTTAATCCAAATAAATTGAAT
>JAAERC010000334.1 GCA_024230695.1 Candidatus Zixiibacteriota bacterium | reverse complement strand
TTGCTTTACCCAGATTAACCAAAGGTGCAAGAAAAAGACTGTCGTGGTGATTAGCCGGTGCCATCAAAGATATCAGCGGAAAACTCTGGCCTGTCTCAGCATTGACAGCGGTTAAAGTATGCATTCTGTAACCTACAACATATACCGATTTATCCCTTTTTGTCCGGCGGCGTCCGCAATCACAATCAGGATCATCACAGATTTTAATCTTGCGCCCTTTGACAGTTATTGTTGCCAATAATTCCTGCCGTTCAACTGCCAATTCGGTTGAATCAGTACAATGCAGATTTTTATTGCCCAATAAGCCGGTCCGCATGAACAAATAAAGAATATAAACTGTTAAATTAACAAGTTGTTTAAAGGACAGACTGTTTCTGAACTGGCTCAGTTGAACATGGCTAATTGTTCTGTTCCTGTTCAGAGGCAAGCCGATAAAAGCCCGGTTCTGCCTGTTTCCCATTCCAATATAATCACTGGTTTGCTTATGACCTTTGTAATCCTTATCGTCTCCGCAGAATTTGCGGTAACTTATTTCAGGATGCCTGATTGCTTTCAGCAATTCAGCACACGCAGGAAATTATGGGGAAACAGTTCACGCATGGCCGGCGTATGACCATCATATGACAGAAGTTTGTCAATTATTTGATCGTCAGGCAAACTATCAATGATTTTAAGTTCTTCATCCTGAAGATGCAGAGGATGCTTTTCTGAAGTGTTCAGTTTGAACAATTGGCCGCTGGTATGCACTTCAATGAACTGACCCATCTCTTCAAGAGTCATTATTCCGGCTGTTGGCAGCTGATTTGCCATACCCAACAGTTCAGGCACAGTAAATTCCAATTCCTGTTTAAAATCATAGGTCTCAACCACTTCATCCAAGACTTTTTTGGCGACAGCCTTCTTTTCTTTTTTTGTAAGGCGATGCCAGTTAGGGTATTCTTTTTTCAGTTGTCTGTTTATCTGTTTTTTGATAGCTTTGTAATGCATAATTTAAGCCTCCCAGTCTAAAATATTAATTTATTTGAATTTGTTTGTATTATAGAGGCTATTTCACAATTAAGCAACTGATTTTATATTGTGATACTGCGATTATTTTAACACCTTTACAAAGGAGCCGTTTTTGTCATTCAGCTTTTTAAGCGTGGCCTCAAGTCCGACCTCCTTCACCATTTTGGCAGCTTCTTTGCATTTGGCAATGCACTCTTCCTTGGTGGCTTTTTCTCCGGCCACGGTAATGCCTGTAAAAGCCATGACAATGAAGACGGTCAGCAGCACACCACATGACAACGACGCAATTTTTCTCATAATGTTTTCCTTTCTGTTTGCATTTTCTACATCTTAACCACGAAAGAAAGGCAGTTCAAGTGAGCTTGTGTATTTTCATTCTGAAGGAAATTATAAATTCTGGGAACACCTTACTTAATTCAGTCTTCTTTCCCAAATTGCCCTGTCTGATCTCATTTTTATGTCAGGGAAATG
>JAAERC010000333.1 GCA_024230695.1 Candidatus Zixiibacteriota bacterium | reverse complement strand
ATTTCGGGCAAATAGTGAACCTCTGGAATCATATGGATTTGGTTCGTTTGGTGCCGTCAATATGTACTTACTATTCGCATCAAGAGCTTTTTCAAAATTGCCCTGGCCGTAATAAGCAAAACCAAGCATATTATGAACTTGTTTATAATTTGGATCAAGCTCCAGAGCCTTTTCAAAATATTGAATAGCTTCCTCATTATTCCCCTGATTATACTTGATGGAACCCAATATACGCAGAGCGTTTTTCTCATTCGGGTATCGCTTCAATAGGCTATCCAGGATTAATTCTTTTAATTCGATATTACGGTCTCTCGATGCCATGAGATATCTTATATAGTATCTATCTTTTTCAGATGCGTGATCCATATATTCAATAGCCTTATCAAGAAATGTCCGGCTTTTTAGCATTGCCAAATAATAGTATGCCATTGCATAAGTAGAGTCATGTTCCACAGTTTGCTCAAAACTACGTTTGGCATCGGAATAGAATCGTTTGTTAAAGTAATCTACGCCATCGAGATAATATCTGTAGGCATCGGTTGAATTGGTTGTGAAGTCGGCGATATTTCTATCTGTCTCTTGAAGCGCACCATCTGGAATCGGCAAATCGGCCTTTACAGCCAGACTTAATTTATCAACTATCGAGAAGATAGTAGAGTCTGCATCGCCATCAATTCGCTGTGTATTTATAATATCTCCGGTGGCAACATCAATTATTTGAGATGTGAGAATAACAGATGGTTTTACCTGCAGGATCATGCCTGATAATACCCATGAGGCTTCGGCTTTTTGACCAATCTCTATTATTTGCTTATTATCAATTTGCCCAGAGTCGCTGATACCTAATTGGAGTTTAACATCAGATAATTGCTGTCCCGATACAACCTGAATATAGTGTGATTCGGCCAGATCGGTTATTAAAAGATTTGATACAATATTACCAAGATTTAAGGAGTCATCAGTATCGGCCATGTTCTCAAATTGTAAAATGGCGAGTCGATTTTCAAAGGCCACCGCATCTTGTCCCGGTCGTATTTCAATCTGCCAGGGTTGCAAGACGAGCATCAGTACAACAACAGCGGCGGCGGCAATTGGTATCAATGTTCGCCAGAGATCAGATTTTTTTGGTGGAGTTGTTTCACTTGATGATTCCCGTTTTGCAATTTCATTTATAGTTTGTTGGGTGGATTTATCGTGTCTGATATGCAGGGCGGCTTCGTTAAACTTCTTTATCTCTTCGCGACACGAATCACAATCAAGAATATGTAATTCGAGTTCACGCCGTTCATCTTTTGATAAGATGCCTATTTCGTAAGCAAAAAGTTTCTGTTCAAATTGTTTGTCGCGGCAACTACTCATCTATGAATATCCCCTTTCTCCAGACATTTTCGCAGTAGCTGTCTGGCGCGGGAAAGCAGATTATAAACATAACCCGGTTGTATCTTCAATTTGTTACATATTTCATTAGTTTCGTAACCATGATAACTCAAGTTTATTATTCGTGCATAACGACTATTGTATTTACTAATTGAATGGAGACACTCCTTTAATTTAAGCTGAAGCGTTGGGTTTGGAGTTAAATTAAAGGAATCTTTTTTCTTTTCAGTCAATTGTTGAATTTTGTCTTCCCGGCTCCGACTGGTACGATGAAAACTCATTAATTTGTTTTCTAATACTTTGTATGCCCAAGCCGAAAAACTGGTTTCAAATTCAATTTCCTTATATTTGGCGGTTATTGTCATAAGCGTTTCCTGGACTATTTCTTCCACATCAGCCCTGTCATATAACCTATGTTGCGCAAATATCAGGAAACTATCAGATAAAATTTTAAATAATCTGTTTTCAGCTTCCTTATCACCACTTTGGACCAATTTATGTAACTCGTTGATACTCAATACATCCCCAGATCGTCTTGCCTTATTTAAACTAAGTATAGGAACAGTATCGGGAAAATACAATAAGTTTTGAGATATGAACTCATATTTAAAATAAAAAAAGAATAAATTTCTTAAATATGCACCCAAAAAATACTGTGATAGATTCTAACGAATGATGTAACCCATTTACAAATGAAGAAAAATTGAATTACAAATTCATGGGAGGAACTATGACAAAATCTATTTTCTGTCTGATTTGCTTGGTGATATTGGTAATGCCAGTAATGGGCAATGGGCAGAATCTACTTAGTGGTCCTGAGCATGCAACATATGATATAGTTAATGACCGCTATATTATTTCCAACTGGACCAATGGGGCCTTGGTAATTATTGATAATGAGGGTAATCATAGCTATTTTGCCTATGGTCTTGGTCATGCGTATGGTAATCATATTGTTGGTGATACATTATATGCCAGCACCGGAACTTCCATTCGAGCATATGATTTAAATACAGCCACTCTTTTATATTCCCAAGCCATTCCATACGCAAATAAAATTGATGGTATAGCTCATGATAATGCCGGATATTTATATTTAGTAGATTTTCAGGCAAATGGTGACAGCAGAATATTTAAATATAATATCAGTGATCGTTCATCTGAAGTATTTGTTAATGCAAATGATTTGCCTGAAAAATCGCAGGATATTATTTATGATGAGGTCAATGACCGATTATTGGTGGCTTCATACGATAATAATGCTCCTCTTCGGGCAATTAATCCAACTAGTGGGTATGTTTCTACAGTAGTTGTAACTCCATTTGGGTACCACGATGGAATCGCAATGGATAACGATGGTAATGTATATTTAACGTGCTATTCGGCTGGAACCGTTTATAGATATGATAATACATTTACAAATCCACCCGTTTTAATTTCTGACGGTCACTCCGGCCCGGCTGGATTGGGATATAATCCTACTGAAAACATTCTGGTTGTCCCAAATTATGGCTTTAATCGAGTTGATCTAATTTCGCTCGTTGATACGGATAGTGATGCTATCATTGATTCTCGGGATAATTGCGTAAATACGCCCAATTTCGATCAGATAGATACCGATGATGACGGTGATGGTGATGCCTGCGATGGTTGCCCTGATGTTTCCAACCCCGGTCATGAAGATGCCGATTTGGATGGGGTTGAAGATGCCTGTGATAATTGTCCTGAGCACGCCAACCCTGGCCAGGAGGATAGTAATGGCAATGATGTTGGCGATTTATGTGATTATGT
>JAAERC010000332.1 GCA_024230695.1 Candidatus Zixiibacteriota bacterium | reverse complement strand
TGGACGAAACACGAAAGTTATCGGTGTGGATTTTGGATTAGTCAATCATACAACTTCAGGCGTTTCAAAAGGATGGCAATTTGGTATAGTTAGTATTGGTGATTCTGATTTTGTTGGATTCCAGAAGCATGCTGTAAATGTGGTCAAGTGCAAATTCGAGGGATTTCAATTGGGAATTGTTAATCATTCTCATTATGTTAGTGGATTACAGATAGGATTAGTTAATTATGCTGGTAGTTTGAAGGGCCTACAGATAGGACTGATAAATATAATCGGTCAGGGTGGACAGTTTCCAGTTTTTCCAATAGTTAACTGGTCGTTTTGACTTTTTTGAAATAGTATTATTTTAATTAATAATAAAATGCGGGTTAATAAATAGCCCACATTTTTTTGTGTATGATAAATATTTTAGTCTAAATATTTTTCTGAAGCCGGCTTAATCTTTCTTTGGCATCTTTGATTTCAACAATCCCGCTATCGGCATTTTTCCAGATATTGAGGAATTTTTCATATTGGATTCTGGCATCATCAAATCGCCCGGCACCCTCATAGGCCAATCCAAGATGGTAAAACATCTTAACTGCCCATGTTCCCCGGCAAACCAAATATGATGTATAAGTCGAAAGCCTATCTTCCAATATTTCTATGGCCTTGTTATAGTCTCCAACCTCAATATAGGCTTGGGCCAAAATATAATTGACCGGGAATATTTTTGAATCACCAATTCCTTTTTCCATGTTGCTAATTGCCTGCTCTATATCACCATCTACAAAATCAATCATCCCTTTTAC
>JAAERC010000331.1 GCA_024230695.1 Candidatus Zixiibacteriota bacterium | reverse complement strand
TCATCATTTGTACCATTAATCTGGCATCATCTCAATTTTCTTTTTTCAATATATTTACATTAACATCCTAAAAATATTCGAATATTCTGACAGATAAATTAAAAAATTTTTATATAAAAAACAAGTCAGGACTTGATCTTCTCAGGGATAGCCAGCATCCGTGTGATTTCGCCGGATCGCTCAGATTTATTCAGTTTTTTGACACTGATAATATTTCTTTTGCTTGATTTCTGTACTGATTTTTTAACAGCGTAATGAAAATCAGATTTGGCCGCGATCTGATGTAGATGTGTTACAACTAATAATTGATATTTTTGAGAAAGCAATTCAAGTTTCTCGGCAACTGCATTAGCTGTGATCCCGCCGATTCCGACATCTATTTCATCAAAAACAAGAAGATTTCTCTGAATATTTTTACCCTTTAGATTTTGTTTTTCAGCCGCTTTCAAAGCCAGCATAATCCGGGACACTTCACCGCCGGAAGCTATCCTGGCTAATGGTTTTAGCGGTTCACCCGGGTTGGTCGAAATCAGAAATCGCCCGGATTCAAATCCGTTGGGGGTCGGTTTGATTTTTTGACCATTATAAGCAATGCCCTTTGAATCTGACTCGTATAAAAATTCAAAAATAAATTTTGATTTATCCATACTTAACTGCGCAAGTTCGGATTCGACTTTTTTCGATAGATTTTTTGAGGATTTCTGACGTTTTGAAGAAATATCAGATGCTGATCTATAATACTTATCAAAATGCTTATTTACTGATTTTTGTAGCTCTCTGATTTTATCATCAATATTTAAATCGGCACCAATCTTTTTATCTATACTATTTAGAGTCTCAATTATTGCTTCTTCTGATCTGCCATATTTATTCTTTAATTTAAAAAGCTCATCGAGTCGAATATTGATCTGTTCCTGTCGATTAGGATTATCTGGGATAGATGATTGATATGCTTCGATCTCAGTTCGTAATTCACTAATATTTATTATAGCCTGATTAAGAAGTTCATTTGCATTTTCCAGAGATTTATCGATTTCACACATCTTTGACAATTCATTTCGACATGTTTCCAGAATTTCAAAAGCCGATGGTTCCTGCCGTTCAATAAGATTTAAAATGTTTGTCGATTTGTCAGCTAGTTTCTGCGATGAATCAAGCAATCTTTTTTCATTCTGTAATTCTTCTTCTTCGCCGATACGGATATTCGCTTTTTCAATTTCATCCTTTTGAAATTTCAAAAGCTCTAATTCTTTTTTTCTTTGCTCACGGTTACTTATAAGTTTTGCTACTTCTCTTTTTGTACTGTCCCAGTCGCCAAAAAGTAATCTTAGTCTTTCTACCTTTTCGGTCAGACCGGCAAAACTATCGAGAAAATTCAGATGGTTTTTTTCGTCCAATAATAATTGATGCGAATGTTGTCCGTATAGCTCGGCGAGATATTTACTTATTTGCCGCAGTTGTCCAAGCGTCACCAACTGATTGTTTATAAATGATTTGGATGAACGCTTATCAAATATTTCTCTTCTGATATTGAGCAGATCAGATTCAATTTCAATGTCAAGATCCTTTAATTCATTAGTTATGTCTCGAAAATTACTTGTACTGTTTTTTGAAATATTAAAGTCGCACTCGATGACTGCCTGTGAACATCCGGAGCGAATATCATCACGATCAACTTTTTCGCCTAACAATCTTGCGATAGCACCAACAATAATAGACTTTCCGGCACCGGTCTCACCGGTTAGAACCGATAATCCGGATTCAAACTCGATTTCGAGTTTATTTGTTAGGGCAAAATTTTCAAGCAAAAGTCGTTTTAACATACTAATTGTTAAGTGAAACTATTTGAACTAAAAGTTACAATTATCCATTTCGTTTGGCTATCATATCCTCAATTTCAGTGGTCAATTCTTTGGCCAAGTCAAAATCTTTTTTCTCCTCGGCTGATTTTAACTCGGCTCTTAATTTGTCAATTACCCGTTCACGTTTGAATGTGAGTAATCGATTAATATAATCTTTTATCTGCGTGTCAATATTTGTATTTGGTAAATCGAGGATCATCAATGATGATATTTGTGTGTTTAGTTCTTTGTCCTCGATAAAATCAAACAGCACTGATTCTTTGATGGCACCATGAGTTTTATAAACATCAAGTATAAATGAATAGATACTTTTTAAATCTTCTGACTGAAAATCATCCGGGTGAAACTGCTCCTGAACGGTTTCAATATATTCGGGATAATTCAGAATCATTGATACTAAATCACGTTCCATATCGGTTATATTTTTTGGTTGCTTAAACACTGGGGAATATTTTTGAATTACCTGACCGCCGTTCATTAGATTGGTCAAGACCGCCTGATTTGTTTCGGTGATAGATGCCGCCTCGCTTATAAATAGCTGTTGGCGGGTCGGGTCGCCGATTCTACCGGCCAGTTCGGCCAGTTCTTTGAGAAGTTTCTCTCGTGTTATTATACCGCTTTTTCCCATGTCAATATCATTGGTACGAAACTCAAGATATTTCTGGGCAGAACTTTTGATTTCCTCGATTTTATCAGCGCCATATTTAACTGCCACCGAATCGGGATCTTCGCCCTCAGGAGGACGCATAACTTTGACCTCGATACCTGCGTCATACAAAGCATCCACCGAACGGACCGCCGCTTTCTGTCCAGCTGAATCAGCGTCAAAGAATAGATAAGCCATATCGGTAAACCGCGCCAAAAGCCGTGCCTGTTGCGCAGTAAATGCCGTTCCCGATGATGCGACTACATTTTTTATCCCAGCCTGATAAAGTGAGATAACGTCAAAATACCCCTCGACAATTATTACTTCATTTTTTTCACGAATAAATTGCTTGGTGAAATTGAGACCATAAAGTACAAAACTTTTTGAGTACAATTTTGTTTCTGGAGAATTTATATATTTAGCCAGCTCACCTTTTTTTAAGGCTCGACCACCGAAAGCTATCGGTTTCTCACTCAAATTATAAATCGGGATCATCAGACGCTGACGAAACCGATCAAAATAATTGTCCTTTTTATCCGAATGGATCACCAATCCGGCCAAAACGAGATCTTTTGGAAACAGGTCCTTTTTTAAGGCATGTTTTAAAAGCCCGTCCCACTCTTCGCCGGATAAACCAAGTTGAAATAGCTCGATTGATTCATCGGTAAGGTTTCTTTTGGCGTGAAGATAATTCAATATCTTGTCTTTATATTTTGTAGAATACAATGTTGTTTTATAATATTCAAGCGCAACTTGCTGGGCATAGTGCAGACGTTCGAACTGCTCTCTGGTTTTATCATTTACTTTTCGTTCCGGAACCTTTATTCCGGCTTTTTCCGCGAGATGTTTCACCGCCTCGACAAATGACATATTGTCATGTTCCATCAAGAATGTGAAAACATTGCCGCCTTTACCACATCCAAAGCAGTGGAAAATCTGTTTATCCTGTGATACCGAAAAAGAGGGTGTTTTCTCGACATGAAAAGGGCAGAGGGCCTGATAGTTTTGCCCCCGTTTTTTCAGCCGGATATATTGATTAATAACATCAACAATATCGCTGGCCTGCCGGATCTGCTCGATGATATCTTGAGGAATTAAACCTGTCATACTTTTTTATTTATTTCAATTGTACTACAGTAACTCCGGCGCCGCCCTCGTTCCAATCGCCTAATCTGAACGATTTCACCGCCGAATGTTTTTTAAGATAACCGGAAATCACCTTTCGGAGTGTTCCGGTTCCTTTACCATGTATCACATAAATCTGCGTCAATCCCGACACTACCGCCGAGTCTAAATATTTATCAATTTTTTCCATCGCTTCATCAACAGTTAGACCCCGTAGATGAACTTCCGGGCCGGCCGTATCGTTTTCAGTAGGCCGACTGGCACTTCGGACAGCTCTGGTTTTGTCAGCGTTTCCTCCGATTTTCTTCAAATCAGATAAATCAACGGTACTGACCATGTTTCCCAAATTAACACGAGCTCGGTTGTTTCCGACCAGATCAATAATTTCACCGTCAGAGTTTAATGAAACAACTAATACTTTATCACCGGTCTCAAATTGGATTAGAGCATCAGCTTTTTTCTTTGATTTTTGCTTGGAGCGAAATTTATTAAGAAGATTTTCTTTTTCTCTAAGAAATTTGTGTGCCTTTTTCACAGAATCTTTTGAGGCGTTATTTTCTTTGATATCTTTGACAACTTTTTCAGCGACAAACCGGGTCTCAAGAAGGGTCTGTTGAATCTCATCGAGATGCTCTTTTTTTGTCTGTTCTATCTCGCTTTCAAGTTTGCTACTTTGGCTTTTGTAGTAATCCTCAAGTTGTCCTGCTTTTTTCAGCCTGTCTTCAAGGGTCGCTTTATCTTTTCTCAAAGTCGCCAATTCATTTTCCAGGGACTCAATCAGTTTTGTCAATGAACGCTCACTTTTCCCGACTAATTCGGCGGCATTGTCAGTAATATCCTGGGGCATTCCCAATCGTGATGCGATCTCGACAGCATAGGAGGCCCCCGGTATTCCGGTCTGAAGCCGATATGTTGGTCTTAAAGATTCCCGGTCAAATTCAAACGAAGCATTTTCGATCTCCGGGTGAAGCATCGGCAACGTTTTTAACTGAGAATAATGAGTCGTGGCAATCACTTTGGCTTTGTTTTGGATCAATTTTAAAAGTATTGCCTCGGCCAACGATGAACCTTCTTTTGGGTCAGTTCCAGCGCCGATCTCATCAAGCAGGATCAAACAGTTTGGGCCGGAATGTTTGACCGCAAATATGATTTGCCTGATATGTGATGAAAATGTTGAAAGTGAAAGCTCAATTGATTGCTCATCGCCAATATCAGCAAAAATATTTTTGAAAATACCGATCTCAGATTTATAATCAGCCGGTATATGTAATCCTGATTGCGCCATAACTATTAATAAGCCAACTGACTTAAGGGCTACCGTTTTACCTCCAGTGTTGGGGCCGGTGATAATCATA
>JAAERC010000330.1 GCA_024230695.1 Candidatus Zixiibacteriota bacterium | reverse complement strand
GGATACAATATATCTTTTACAGTAAGTACAATCACATTATAACCGTAATCAGGCAAATAACGATAGAGAGCATATGGCCGCCCAACGCCACCCATACCAATTGGAGGGAAATAATAAGCTATCAAAATTATGGTTTTACTATTTTGCACCAAAACCGTTTATTCGCTCCTGCATTAGCGCGACAGTCTCCTTAATATTTTTTGAAAACATACCATCTTTTTGCGCTTTTGCATTATTCTCTTTTAGTATTCCGGATACATCAAAACCTTGCTCCAAAATATCCTCAAATGTATTCTTTAATGACTCACTGCTATTCAAATCAAATAAGGCGCCGTTAGTATCATTGATCCACTCACTCACTCCCGGAATATCGCCGACAACCGGATACAATCCGGCCGCCATTGATTCAATCAATGATGCTGGCGATGAATCAGACAATGACGCCGAAAGATATATATCAAAACTGGAGAGAAATTCGTTAAACTTTTCCCGGCTCAAATAATTATAGTAACTTACGCCAAACTCTACCTGTTCGTTTTTGACTAATTTTTTAAAAGCTATAAGATCATCTCCCCAACCAGGGAAGGTCAAAGTAATTTTTTCATTTTTTATTAAATCTTTTAAAGCATGAATTATAAACAGATTATTATACACGCCATAATGCGCCCTTGGTACAATAATATTTATCGGCTGATTCCAGACAAAATTGTTTATTTCCTTTTTTGCATAACTATCAAACGCAGAATTATCCGCGCCCCAGAATATTACCTTATGATCTGTTTTATCATATATTATTTTTGCCTGAGAACTAAG
>JAAERC010000329.1 GCA_024230695.1 Candidatus Zixiibacteriota bacterium | reverse complement strand
GATTTTGCCTTTTCAATCAGTTATGGTCGTTTTTTGACAGATAAATTCTCTTTGGGAATTACCGCGAAATTCATTCATGAAGGATTGCAGTTAGAATCAACTTCTGGCTGGGCGGCTGATGTTGGGACTTGTTATAATTCCGGATACAAGAATTTTAAAATTGGAATGGCTATTACAAATTTTGGCCCTGATTTTAAATATGATATTGATAATGCAAAACCATTTCCTTTACCGATGAATTTCAAGTTTGGTGCTTCGATTGATATAATTAGTACAGATTCTCATCTGCTTATATTGGGAGCTGATGGTTATCATCCGGCAGATAATCTGGAAAAGTATAATTTTGGTGCTGAATATTGGTTCCTGGATAAATTCAGTTTAAGGGTTGGTGAAAGATTTAATTATGATTCTGATGGTTTTACGGCTGGGGCAGGATTACGACTGCCCGTTGGTGAAGATATTGAATTGGCCGTGGATTATGCATATCAGGATTTTGGATATTTGACACAGGTTCATCGTTTTTCACTCGGACTTGGGTTTTAGTTGTGATGAAATTGGATACAAAATGTAATGGAGGAATGGGATGAGGCAGTATTTTGTCATAATTCCCCTGTTGATAATAAGTTTGTTATTTACTTTTGCTGGTTGCGAAAGGGAAATTAAAGGCCCAACACGTGTAAATATTAAACCTATTGTTAACTTTGTTAATATTCCTGTGGCGGATGCGCTTTTTTCATCGGATACTACTATTTATTGGTATGGCACCGATGTCGATGGGTTTATTGACTCTTTTTATTATACTGTTGTCATGCTTTCTGATGTTGGCGACCCAGATGCCTTTATTGCTGGTGGCGGATTGCCAACAGACGATATGGAAGGCATATGGACAGGTATTAAGGTTGAACTTGATAACACAGGCACCAATGCCAGAATTCAAATGTCAGCGGATATAAGTGACCCGGTAAGGACATATGTGACTTCTTATGTCTTTCTATTGGCGGTAGATAATAAAGGCGAAAGATCGGATATTGTGTATCGTTCCTTTGCCAAAAATAACCATTTTCCGAATACTTCTGTTGATGTTCGCGGTTATAGGGATCCATATATTAATGCTACTTCCGAAAGACAGGGAATTCTTGAAGGCGTCACAATTAATTTTAGCGGTGCCGATAGAATTGATTATCCTCGAAATCCACCGCCCTTTGAATATCGCTGGAAGATTTTTGGACCATTTACCGATTCTCTTAAGAAGCTATTAGACACTGGGTATGTTACCGAGACGTTTGTTGATCTATATGGTGACTTTTATCAGCATGGTGATACGCTTCGCTACTTTAGTCGTTTGGATACCACTTATGTTATAGTCGGTGATGATACAACTGATATATTAATTGACACGGTTTGGAATGAATTCCCGGTTAATGAGATGTTGGGTGGAAACCCCTATGGATATTGGCAGGACGCTATGTTGGGTATTGATCCTAAGATGGACTCAATGGCTCTTGATGCCGATGATCATGCCGAGTTAGCTGATTTAACGATTCTTAACGATTATGTGGTTGATTCGTCGAAAAATTCGAACTGGACTTATAATACACAGATATCTCTTTATGATCTTTTTGAGAAGGAAAATGTTTCTCCCGATGGTGATACTACGCGTTTATTGAGTTTCCTTGTTTGGTGTCAAACCAGGGATGATGCGCATGTTCCTGATCCTGTTCCGGATTTTAGATTTATTACTGTTATCGAACCGAAATTTGAAAGAGATGTTGTTATTGTTGACGCCGGAAGTTATAGCCGCGAAAGTGTATTTAACTGGCCGATCTTCCCAAGGAATCCATGGGGAATACCTGATCCAGTAAGAGACAATTTCGTTTTTCCTGATACATCTGGTCCGGCGGTTAGAAATGTCCTTGGTGAGTTTATAAATGCTTGGGAGCCGGGATCGTTTGATGCCACAGATTTACTTCCTGATGATACAATTTGTCCAGACGATGACCCCATTGATTGTGGTGGAGGTTTTCTTCATGTTACAAGGAAATGGAGAAATGGTGCAACTCAGGATTATTACCCGATCAGGGCGATTGATTCATACGCTGATTCGGCCTACGGCAGTATTGCCTTACGTGAAGTTTTAAAGCATAAGATAGCTCTTATTATAAAAGATAATACAGCCAGCGCAATCGGTTTTGAGACTCTTGAAGGTCTTTCTATTGTAGATGGAATTAATTCCGGAATGAATGCCTGGATAATGGCGAGAGCCGCTGAGGGTGAAGGATTTATTTCAGAAGGCAATGTCCTGGGAGCTGGTGAAGTCATTTCAACATATTTTGGAGTT
>JAAERC010000328.1 GCA_024230695.1 Candidatus Zixiibacteriota bacterium | reverse complement strand
TTTCAGGAAAAACTTGTCAAAAAGAACTATTTCAAAATATGGTGAAAAATCGAGATCACGACGTAATATTCTTCCGGCGTATGTCATCAGGGCCGAATCAGACTCGGTAATATAATCAATTCCAATATACCTTGCTTCTTCCACAGATATTTTCGTCGGTTCAAAAGATGTTTTAGGATTCAGTCTGCCATCATAATCACCTATCGTTTGAGATAAAGCAAGAATTGAAGAAGTAATAAAAATTAGTAACGAATAGATAGCAATTTTATATTTCATTTTTAATATCCTGAAGAGTATGGGAATTCTAAGTGAATGCCGATTATTTCATCGGCAAATTGATCGGGCAGAGGTGGCAATGGCTGGGAAATATTAACAGCTCGTTCACACCCGCCGTCAAAGGCATCCACTCCCGATGATTGTTCTATTTCAGTTTTTATTATTCGTCCTGAGCGTATTACCTGAAAATAGATAATACATGAAAGCGGTTGGTTTGAAAAAACAGGGTTTCGCCAATTCCGCTCGATTTTACTAAACGCCTGCACAAACCAATATGGATAATCAAAAGAGGCGTTATCAATTGCGGCGCCGCCAAATTTGGAGCCGGAGCTAAGATTTTCACTGACATCTTTCTGGCCATCCTTTGTTCCGGACTGTTCTTTGTCTTCTTTTAAAGCATCAGGATTATAATCATTATTTTTTATAGGCTTCGGTTTAGGTTTTTCTGGTTTGGGTTTGTCAATTGGTTTAGCTTCTATAACCGAAGCTATCTCGGGAGTTGTTACTACCGGTTCGTCGGCCACAATTTCTTGTGGTATTTCAATCGGCTCCGGTTCAGGCGCCGCAGCCGGGGCCGTAAATGTTCTTAGATTCACTTGAATAACATCGCCAAGGTCGGTGTTTACTTTGGGTTTAAATGGTGAGCTGATGACCATAGCGATAACAATTATAAAGTGAATCAGAAATGACAGCAATAAATCCTGTTTCATCTCTTTTTACCAAATCCCTCTTCGATTTTGGATGTGATCAATCCGATATCTTCAATTCCCATTTCTTTTAATTTACCCATCACTTCGATCACAACACCATAAGCAACTAATGAATCAGCCCGTAGGTATACTGATTTATTCCCCTGCTTGCGAAGCTCTTTGTCAAGATTAGTTTCTAATTTATCAAGTCGACTCCAGACATCATTAACAAAGATCCCGCCTTTTTTATCAATTGTTAAGATCACCCCTTCGGCCTGATCATCAAGTGCCGCCGTTTTTGTTTTTGGCAGATCGACTTCAATCCCTGATTGTAAAAGCGGGGCTGATATCATAAATATTATTAATAAAACCAGAACAACATCAACCAGATTAGTGACATTAATATCGGCCAGCGCATTGTACTCTCTTGTTTTCTTTCTCATATCAGGTCAAATCCTTTTTTAGCCTGACCAAAAATTCCAATGAGAAATTGGATGCTTTATCGTTAAACCGTTTTAGTTTATTATTGGCCCAGTTAAATCCGATAACCGCTGGGATCGCCGCGCCAAGACCCACAATTGTCGCCAAAAGTGCTTCGGCGATACCGGGGGCAACAACTGCCAACGAAGCCGAACCTCTCTGACCAATCGCCCAGAAGGAATCCATAATACCAACAACCGTACCAAGTAGCCCCAAAAATGGCGAAGCATTAGCCGTTGTGGCGAGAAAGACAACCGATTTTTCCAAAACAGATATTTCCTCGACCTGGGCTCGCTCAAGAGTCATCTCAACCATATCTATTTCTTTTTGAGTAAGCAGTAACTGTTGATCTTCAGTGGCACCATCTGCTTTTTTATTGGAAATTATATCACTGACTTCATTGTACCCTTCCAGAAAAACACCCGATAATGGTGTGTTGCGAAGTGCCTTGGCTTGTCCGACCAGGTCCGAAATTTTCCCAGCTTTTCGATAGAGATTTAAAAATGCCCAGCTTTCTTCCTCGACTTTCCTGAACATTCGCCATTTGTTGAACATGATGCTCCATGAAATAAGCGAAAGCATCACCAATAAAACTAAAATCAGTAATCCAAAAAGACTGGTCTGTCCAATGATCTGCCAGATGCCCCCGGAGAAAAAGCCAATAGATATAATATTTAATTCCATGTATTATCCTTATAAAATCCGTTTACACTCTTTTACGTTATGCCGCCCAAAAGGTTCAGTGTCAACCCGTCAAACGGCGTTTTATCCTTTATTTATCATCGTTTATTATACGTGGGGCAGAATTCAACGTCAACAAAAAGCTATTGATGACTCAAATAAGTTCAAAGTAATTCTTGACATATAATCAAAAAACAGCTATATCCGTTCCATTGAATTAATTAACCTCACATTCTCTGGGAGGAGAAGAAATGAAAAAGTTCCTGTTGGTATTATTTGTTGGTTTGTTAGCTCTGAGTTTGGTAGCAGGATGCGGCCAAAAAGAAGAACCAAAAACCGAACCTGCACCGGTTGAAGAACCGACCACCGAAGCTGTCCCTGATAGTGGCACTGTTGTTGATTCAGCGGTTGTCGAAGAAGAGACTACTGAGGAAGCCGGACATTAAGATTTTACTACTCAAATTAAAAGGCCGCTTATTAAAAGCGGCCTTTTTTAATTCCTATTTAAATATTCAATCAGTCCGATTGATTGATATTTCTATACTCTAAGATTCGAGCATCTCGACATTAGCCCGAGGCACGATCGCCTTTTTACCATCTTCAAACTCAACTTCTAAAACACGTGCTTTGGAACCAGATTCCAATTCGGCCAGTTCGGGCGGTAATGAAACAACTTTTCCCAACATGCCAAAATAAGGATGACGGATAACTCTGACCGGTGAACCGGTCTGAAGACCCATCTCGCGGAAATCATCAGCGTCATCTTTATCATTTAAGTCGCGATCAAATGGAATAATTACTTCTGGGCGAATAACTCCGGCGCGGATCTGAGTTGCACCATTGATACAGGCAAGTTTACCTTCTTTTGATTTTAACAGATCAAAAGTGGTTCCGGCCATATTGATCTGACCAAACCCTTCAGTAACTACCAAAGTAACACCGATTTCTTCAGAACCGGTAATTGCCACACCAATATCATAACCCAGGAAATCGCGAAGATCCTTATCGTCAAAACCTCCAACCACGATCCCTGCGGCACCGACTTTGGCCGCTTTTTTGATAGCGTCGGCAGTCACCATCGAACCACCCACAATCACTTTGCCCTTGCATTCATCGTCGATCTCTTTATCGGTTAGTACAGATGTTTTGTCTGCTACAACGACTTTTATCTCACCATGAGTTTCACCGCCGATTCCAAAAATACCCTGGACAAAAGAGCTCCAGGTCGATACGCCAACCCCCTCTTTTTCAAAAACTTCTGTTACTTCTCCGGTGACATATGCTTTGACTTCAACGGGGATCGGTTGTCCGCGAAGCAGAACCTGTCCGGTAATATTGGAGACTGATTCGACACTTCCGCTGACATGAGATTTTTCACTTTGTGATAGAAACGAAAGGCCTAAAAAACCTTTTGTTTTAGCAAGTATTTCGCCTTCTTCAATACTATCGCCTTTTTTCTTCTGCATTATCTCATCCATATCTTCAGGCGGGATACCAAGTTTGTTGGCGATATTTACCGGTTCGACTTTGCCCGGCAGGTATGTCTGCGCTACAACATCGTCGGGATTGACCTTGTCACCCTTATTAACGGTGACCTCACCTTTTAAAGGGAGTATTCGGTTTTTAGTTACCAGAATTTTATCGGTTACTTTTAAACCGGGT
>JAAERC010000327.1 GCA_024230695.1 Candidatus Zixiibacteriota bacterium | reverse complement strand
GTGTTAAAGCCGAATTCAGCTTGAAAAAAGTCTGATATTGTATTATCTTTAAGGCTGAGTAATTTTAATATTTTTGGAGGAAATGTGTTAGAGCAAAGACATCCATCAGAACCTTTTAGAATAAAATCAGTCGAATCAATCGAACTGTTACCGCGTGAGCAAAGAGAAAAAGTCTTACAACGCGCAAAATTTAATAGCTTTAAAATAAAAGCAGAAGAAATTTATATTGATCTTCTCACCGACTCCGGCACAGGGGCGATGTCCAAAGAACAGTGGGCGGCAGTGATGCTTGGTGATGAATCTTATGCCGGAGCAAGGTCATTTTTTCGATTTGAGAAAATCGTCAAAGAGATAACCAGCAAGGAATTTATTCTACCGACTCATCAGGGTCGTGTTGCCGAGAATGTATTCTTCTCGACCGTTCTCAAAAAGGGTGATTATGTCCCAAACAATACCCATTTTGATACTACCGGCGCTAACGTTCAGCATAAAAATGGGTATGCGATAAATCTTCCATGCCCTGAAGCTGGGCTTGATGATGAGATTCCTTTTAAAGGAAATATGGATACGCGGAAGCTGGAAAGTTTTATCGAGGAAAAAACTCCTGAAAAAGTCCCGGTTGTATTTATGACGGTCACCAACAATTCCGCCGGCGGGCAGGCAGTATCGATGGCTAATATCAAAGAGGCCTCATCAATCTGCAAAAAGTTTGGTATCAGATTTTTCTTCGATTGTGCCCGGTTTGCTGAGAACGCCTATTTTATTAAAAAGTATGAACCCGGATTTGAGAATAAAACTATCAAAGAAATTGCTCAGGAAATGTTTTCATATTCTGACGGTGCTTTGATGTCGGCGAAAAAAGATGGTCTGGCCAATATGGGCGGTTTCATTGCAGTCAATGATGAAGAGTTAGCGCGCCAGATGACCGAGCTGTTGATCGTTATCGAAGGATTTCCGACTTACGGCGGGATGTCTGGTCGTGATATCGAAGCGGTTGCGGCGGGGTTAAGCGAAGTACTCAAAGAGGATTATCTCGCATATCGTGTTGGACAGATGGAATATTTAGGAAAGATACTGGAGCAGGCCGGTGCACCAATAATCAAACCGGTTGGCGGACATGCGATATTTATTGATGCCGGAAAATATCTGCCGCATATCCCGGCTGATCAATTTCCGGGTCAGGCATTGGTTGTTGAATTGTACCGTGAGGGCGGAATTCGCGCCTGTGAGATCGGGTCGATCATGTTTGGCGGGTATGATCCTAATACCGGCGAAAAAATAACGGCTCCAAGAGAGTTGGTTAGGTTGGCGGTTCCGCGTCGTGTTTATACCGGATCACATCTTGAGTATGTCGCACGAGCATTGGAACGTATCACCGCTCGTAAAGATTCTCTTCGGGGTTACAAAATCACTCGTCAGGCGACATTACTTAGGCATTTTACAATCGAGCTGGAAGAGATGTCAAATGAGGGCGTTAGGGTAAAATAAAACAATATTACTTCCGCTACTTTGGAAAGTTGAAGATATATAGTCAGGAGTCACTGCTCCTGGCTTATTTTATTAATATCATTTTTCTGGTTTGGGTGAAATCGGTTGATTGAATACGATAAAAATATACACCCGACGATACAATCAAACCATTTGAATTTCTGCCATCCCAATAAATCGTATGTGTTCCGGTTTCATAATTTCCGTTTGCCAATGTTTTGATCTTCTGCCCGGATATATCAAACAGATTTATTGTTATATGGGATATTTTTGGCAGAACAAATTTTATTTCAGTAGATAGATTAAATGGGTTGGGACTGTTTTGCATGAGGACGTATTTTTCCGGCAGGTTTTTTATATTATTGGCGTCATTGATATCGCTGGGAGATTCACAGGCATCGCCTGATGAATTGCCATATGTATCGGCTTGGTCCGGATTATATATGTTCGGGCAATTGTCGCAGTAATTACCGACCCCATCGTTATCAACATCGCCCTGATCCGGCCAATTCGGTCCGGATTGGGGGCAATTGTCGCATGCGTCGCCTTGACTGTCGTTATCGGAATCGAGCTGGTCAGGATTAAAAGCATCGATACAATTGTCCCAAAGATTTGGCATGCCGTCGGAGTCGTTATCGGGTAAACCGCCCCATTCTATGATCGACCAAAAGTGACCATGATCAAAATACCATTCCTCCCAGTCGCCAGGATCGCCATAAGTGACCGAACTGGTACCCCACATCATAACTGTACCTTTATCTACATATGAGGTGGGTTGATTTGGGGCCCAATGAGCATATTCGAATAATTCACCGGTTATCCAAAGGCATGAATCATCCAAGCATGTTCCGCCAAGATTGTATTCATCATAACCACTGGGGTTGACCAGACCATTTAAGACTGAATCAATTATGAATTGATTTTCCTCATCGGAGGTGATTGTCGCCAAATATCCGGCTTTACCATCATGCCATATTGTTCGGGCAAGAGTGTCGGCATGACTCCACTCCTTGATTATTTTTACAATTCCATACCAATGACCATTACCACCGATTGATTCTTCCCATTTGATGACGTTTGCTAATGTGTCAATTTCTGAGAAAGCAGTGATATTTAGAACAAAACAGATTAATAACAAGCAGTATAGTATTTTCATCCAAAACTCCCTAGTTCTGCCTAAAATAGCGGAATTATATATTTCCTCATCTCTCTATTTATTGGTTGCATATAAAGCTTGTTTCTATCACGATTATTACAAGGTTATTGATTAAATATATCTATTAATTTATATTGTTTTAGATTATGAATTTACACAGGAAGTTAGCTTGAAAATATTTTCGGATAATCATTCGTTTGCGACAAGGATCCTGCCATATATCCCGGGTTGGAAAATATTTGATCGCAATGAACTGGATTATATATATTTTAATCTCGTCAATCGTCTATTTGATAATTCCAAGATGTTTAAATCCGGAATGTCTCCCGATAATGATTGGACCGCGCTTTTTCTGGTCAAAGAGGCCGAACAATCGCAGTATGATTTATTAATCGACATGAAAAAATGCGGTGAAGATGTTCCTGATAAAACGCTTTGTCTCGCCAATACGGGTAAGAAATTTCACGGCCAGCGAAATCGTGACTGGATCAGTTT
>JAAERC010000326.1 GCA_024230695.1 Candidatus Zixiibacteriota bacterium | reverse complement strand
CCGTGCCTCAAGGATATCAGGAACAGTATACTGAGCGAATTTTCTGACTCGCCCCGCAATCAAATATAGAATTATAATTGCCGCCCAGACTCCGGCATCAAACCATAATGCGGGAAATCCGCTGTCATACGCCAATCCGGCACCTGCAATAATCGAACCAGAGCCGATCCAGGTTGCCAATAGTGTTCCAACAAGAACTTTGGCGGATAGATTTCTCCCCGCCACCATAAAATCGTCCTGGTTTTTTACACTTTTGCTACGGTAGGCACCAACCGCAATTAAAATCATCAGGTAGGCAATAATAGTCCAGAAATAAACCATAACCTAATTAATAACTTTGAAAACGGTTTGTCAATTAGAGAATAATTAGAATATGATATAGAGTATCACCGCAAATAATATATGATGCCATAAATAATATTTATATTGTGTAATACTTCTAATACTCGTATTAAATGATAGCAATATGACTACAAGGAAAACATTAAAAGGCCTGAAGTTTTATCCGGTTACCAAAAACCGCTGGGATGATTTTGAAAAACTTTTTGGGCAACGCGGAGCATGCGGTGGATGCTGGTGTATGTGGTGGAGATTAGTTAGAAATGAGTATGACAATCAAAAGGGTGCTGGTAATAAAAAAGCGATGAGACATATTATAGAATCGGGAGATATACCGGGGATTCTCGCTTACCATAATAATTTACCAATTGCATGGTGCTCATTGGCGCCAAGAGAAAACTACCCGGCTTTGGAACGATCCCGTATCCTAAAAAGGATTGATGACTTACCCGTTTGGTCACTCGTCTGCTTTTTTATTGCCAAAGATTATCGTCATATGGGGCTCTCTGTAAGATTGCTTAAGGAGGCCAAAATTTATTGCAAATCCCGTGGTGGCAAGATCCTTGAGGGATATCCGACCGAACCGCGAAAAGATTCTATGCCTGACGCTTTTGCTTGGACCGGATTAGCCTCGGCATTTAGGAAAGCCGGGTTCAAGGAGGTCGCCAGACGGTCCAAAACCCGCCCGATTATGAGAT
>JAAERC010000325.1 GCA_024230695.1 Candidatus Zixiibacteriota bacterium | reverse complement strand
TTCCGATACAGTTAAAGGGAAGCATCGATGACCATCTCCGGTTTTAAAATCTCCTTTGAAATCCGCGCACCATACGCGGTTCACTTGATCAAATTCAGTTAACGCTTCACCACTTGGTTTGGCGCGATTTTTTTGCTTGCGGCTGACAATCAAATTTTTGCGTTTTAGTATCTCGCCAATCGTACTGGTTGAAGGCCAATTTTTCGTCGCATCCTTTTTTTTCAGTTCCACGCGTAATTTTTTAGGTCCATAACGGGGAAACTTTTTTCGCATGGCCTGTACTTCTTTTTCGATCTCTGTCGAAACGGCTTGTACTTGGGTGTGGGGCGCTCGGGATCGCTCCTCCAATCCACTGGGACCTTCTTCCTGATATCGCTTGATCCATTTATACCCCGTAGGTCTACTGATTCCATACGCCGTGCATAAGGCGCTTAGTGAATCTTCCTTGTTGAGAACATCCGCAATAAATTTTAGTCTTGCATCCATGACACTGATTTCCTTCCAAGTCATCGAACCGACTCCTTTCTTCCTGTCGGTTCTTAATATCGACTTGTGTAAACCATGTGCCCGGTTTATTCTGTAAAGGATGTGTCCGGTTCATACACTTGAATTCTCCCCCAACTTGGGGGAGAGGGATTTTAGATTTTAGTAGTCATTTCATTGATTTAGGTCTAACAGTTATTTAACCAAATAAATTTCGAATAAGGATTTAAGTTTTACGTATGTTTCATTCAAATAGATTTTCACTCTTTGCCCTGGTGCTTATATGATCAGGAAATTTCTTGTGGATTAATCAAATTATCAACTATTTCTTCATGAAGTTTGACGATTTGTTTTATTTCAGGCAGATCAGAATTCATTAACCTCCTCAAATCCTTAGCCTTATCAACATCGTACCAGGAAGGCAGCAGGTGGACTGATAATTCCGATTCTTTGGCTTTATCTAATGTAGATTGTTTTACATTATCAGTTGACCATGGAATGTTATCAAAAATCTCAAATGCAGGCGTTGAAAGACCGATGAGGTAGTATCCCCCATCATCGGTTGGTCCAATAGTGCAATCGTTTTGCGCTAACGAGGTAATTGCTTGAGATATATAATCCATTGGAAGATCAGGACTGTCGCTGCCCACCGCTATAACCCTTGAGTATTCTTTTAATTGATGATCCATAGCATATCGAAGACGCTCGCCAAGATCACCAGATGATTGTGGAAGATATGACGGCTTATCACCCAACCATCGCCGGAAGGCGTGTTCCTCTTCGGGAGGATCAAAATAAACCGTACAATCCAGGTGTTCTATTTGAGTGAATCGCGCCAGGCATATTTCAACAAAATTGCGATATAGTATAGTGGCATGATCTTCTCCTATTTGAGAAGCCAGGCGGGTTTTCACACGACCGTTTTGAGGGTATTTAACCAATACAACTAGAGAGGCTCGATCAGTTA
>JAAERC010000324.1 GCA_024230695.1 Candidatus Zixiibacteriota bacterium | reverse complement strand
GTGGGTATATGTGGGAGGACAAGGATCAGATCCACCCTACAGGCTGTATGATTTTTGTTTAACTAGAAAACACGAAAATGCTTTTAATGCTCTGCAGAATTATCAAGGTTTTCTGCATTCGGACAAGTATGGCGCTTACGAGAGACTTGCCGACTATGATGGCATTGATTGGTGTCCCTGTTGGGTCCATATTCGTCGCCAATTTATTGAAGCAGAAAGTGGAGATATTGATTTTAGGAATTTAGTTCTTAGAAGGATGCGTTATTTATTTATGTTTGAGCGAATAGCTTGGAATCGTTCACCGGCAGAACGGCTACGCATCCGTCAAGAAAAAGAGATACCTATAATCGATAAATTGATCAAAAGCATCAAGAATGAGTTGATCAATGGCAGGCATCTTCCGAAATCGAAATATCGCAAAGCGTTGGGATATTTTTGCAGTTTGATTCCCTATTTAAAGAATTATACAAAGCATTCAGAAGCACGTTTGGATAATAATGTTGCGGAAAGAGCGGTGAGGCCATTAGCGATAGGTCGCAAAAACTGGTTATTTGTTGGCAGTGAAAATGGAGG
>JAAERC010000323.1 GCA_024230695.1 Candidatus Zixiibacteriota bacterium | reverse complement strand
TGAGGTGATCGAAAGCAATGAACGAGCATACAAACTCTATTTATCAGAAGGATTTGTTTTAGAAGGGAAACATCGCGAATCGATGATAATTGGAGAGCAATTTTGTTCCTTGAATGTCATGTCTCTTCTTGAAAGCGAATATAGGTCTATTTCATAGCATGATTTAAAAAGGTGAGAAAACTGCAAATGAGATATTGCCATAATTTAGTTATTTTTTATTAGATTTTTAATAAACAGGTTCTTTTATTAAGATATGACTGAATTAAAAATTTCTATATCAGAAGAGATACCCTCAAATATCACAATCGTGAATATTGGAGGTATTATTGATGCCAATACAGTGCCTGATCTTAATAAAGTATTGTCAAGTGTTATTGACGGCAATAGCCGTGGAGTGATCCTTGATCTATCATCGGTTGATTATATCTCAACCGCAGGTTGGAGCGCATTGATAACAGCATCCGCAAAAAGTATTGAGAAAAACAGGGAAATTGTTCTGACAAACATGATTCCAAATGTTTCGGAAAATTACTATCTCCTCGACTTTGATAAAATAATCAAATCATTTGAGACTATTAAAGATGCCAAACAACTATTTGGTGTAAAAGATAAATGAAACGCCTGTAACAACATACAACCCGATACGACTTATTATTATTGACATTTGATAAATATTTATTACATTTAAAATGAGGTAAATTATTTTATAACTATATGTTAGAGCATTTACTCATATTAATTCTTGCCGCGATGGTAGTAATATTATCGCTTTCAATTATTATCAGATGGCGGCGAACCAAAGGTGCGATCCTTCTCGATGAAAAGGCCATTAATGAGCTGATCTCATCGGTTGTAGATAATGCCAAGACTGGTAGACTGCCTGATATCGCTGAACGGGTTTCTCATATTCTAGGCGATTATCTAAAATGCTCCAAGATCATTTTTCTCAAGCTTAATAAATCGACTCTTAAGATTAATCATGTTTTTGGTGTCAAAGGGAGTTCCTTAAAGCAGTATGCAATAAGTTTGACTCCAGAGCTTCAGGCGAGAGTCAGAGAAATTTCTGAGGTAACCGAAATATCAGAATTGAGCGCAATTTTACCACCTGAAAAAATGCTTTTGCTTAAAGAACAAAATATTAATTACTTCTTTTCAGTATTTCTTAGAAATAATTTGTTCGGCATATATTTTATTAAAACGGATTTATCATCAACAAATGCTTCTCTTAGGTTCCTAACCACTGCTTTGGCATTTAGCTTATCAGCCGCCTATCATATCAGACAACAAGAGAAAAGGCTAAAAAAATATGAAAATAAGTTAAAAAACATAAATGTTGCCACAAATATGGATAAATCGGAGCAGGTGATATCCAGACGAGATCTTAACAGATATTTAAAAATTAAAAATAGCCAGGAGCTTGTCGCTGAACTGACAAAAACCTTAAAGAAAGATGGCGAATTTGACAAACTGGCCTTCTATGTAAATATTTCATCTAAGGAAAATTTGCCAATTTCAGTGAATCTTCAGGTTAAAGATTCAATTGATAGAACATTAAAAGAAAATCACGATATAATACTAAATGAACTGAAATTAGATGAAGCCTGTAATTTGAACGATACTTCTTCAGAAAACCTGATATTACGGGAACATCTGAGTAATATAAATGGGGAAATAAACGGCCTTGCGAAAATTCCTTGGATAAATAACCAAAAAGCGATTATTGCCTGGAATAATAGTAATACAAAAGATAACTCAAAGGACTATATTCAGAGTTTTTGGCGGAATGCTATTCCTTTGATCGAATACATCGGGCAATATGAAAAAGCAAGGGAGATGTCTTATACCGACGGTCTTACAGGTGTTTATAATCATCGTTACTTTAAAAAACGTCTTACCGAAGAACTTCAGCGTGCGGCTCGATACGGTAGATCGCTGACATTATTGATTTTGGATGTCGATGATTTAAAAATAGTTAATGATAATTATGGTCATCCGGCCGGAGATAAATTACTTAGA
>JAAERC010000322.1 GCA_024230695.1 Candidatus Zixiibacteriota bacterium | reverse complement strand
TATTGTTGAATATATTGATTATGCTAAAGATGCTTCTGACGCAGAATTTTTGTGCGGCGGAAAATATGATGAATCAAAAGGATTTTTCATCGAGCCGACAATTATTCTGACAACTGACCCGCATTTCAAAACGATGGAAGAGGAGATCTTCGGACCTGTTTTGACTATCTATGTTTATGATGATGACAAATTTGTTGAGACACTCGAAGAGGCGAATAAGACCTCGATCTATGCTTTGACTGGTGCTATTTTTGCCAGAGACAGAGCGGCGGTACTGAAAGCCAGTAGAGTCTTGCGTCACGCGGCCGGTAATTTCTATATCAATGATAAACCGACTGGCGCGGTGGTTGGACAACAGCCATTTGGTGGAAGTCGCGCGTCGGGAACTAATGATAAAGCCGGATCGATGCTTAATATGATTCGCTGGACATCGCCGCGAACAATTAAAGAAACTCTTGTTTCACCCAAGGATTACCGTTATCCATTTTTGGGGTAATTGTTTTATAGATTAAGAATGCTTAATATGGCCGGGTTGATTTTCAGCCCGGCTTATTTTTTAGGATATTACTCAAACAATAGTAGCTATTATCTATCCAGGATAGCTTGACAAATTACGACAAATTGATATATTGATTGTGTATAATCAATTTGATTTACTTGTCTCATTTTCTGCGCGGAGGATGCAATGTATAGAAAAATAGGATTATTCTCATTTTTTATAATTTTTCTCTTTTGCCCACAATTATTATTTTCTGCCATAGTCAATGTTCCGGCCGAACAACCTACCATTCAGGATGCTATTGATTCGTTAGTGGCTTATGGTGATACTATTATAGTGGCTCCCGGGACATATATTGAGAATATATCAACTAAAGGCAAAACATTAGTTCTTCTGTCACAAGGAGGTCCTGAAGTAACTCGTCTTGTTCCAATGGATCATAATTTACCCACCTTACGTCTTGATACATCAAGTGAGCCCATAATTCTTCAGGGATTCACATTTGAAGATGCCACATTTCGTGGCGGTGCACTTAGTGTTTGTAATAGTGCCGATATATCATATAATATATTTTTTGACAACCAAATGGGTATCACTGTTCATTGCGCCAA
This sequence comes from Candidatus Zixiibacteriota bacterium, assembly GCA_024230695.1. The sequence goes on along the minus strand of JAAERC010000322.1, from coordinate 2,992 downwards.
TCCAAATATCCATCATAATCTTTTTATTCAAAATACTTATCTGGGGGGAATCGTACTTTTTAATGCCGCACAAATATATAACAATACATTTGATTATAATGATGTTAGTATTAATTTTGCTGATGGCATTAATGGGATTGCCAATATAAGAAATAATATATTTAGTAATAGCTGGGCCAATATTATTGGTGATATCTTTTATACGTCACCCAATATTGATTACAATAATTTCTGGAATTATTGGGGCTCAATTGAGCCTTATGGTTTTCCTATTGGACCACATGATATTTCCGAAGATCCTCAATTTGTTGATAGCGGGAATAATGATTATAATCTACAAATAAACTCCCCGTGTGTCGATGCCGGGTATCCGGGTGAATTTGATTCTGATGGTTCAATTGTTGATATGGGTGCTTTTCCAAGATTGTTTGTGATGCCGTATGCCAAACAGATTAATTATGGCGAACCACATGATTATTTGGTTAGTACGTTGACTCCGAGTTTTTTCTGGACATATTTTGATGTTCTACCATCTACTCAGCAACAGTATCAGATTCAAGTAGGTACTGATGAAGACTGGAGTGTGGCCGAGATGTGGGATAGTGGGCCGGTAACATCGTCATCAACAGAATCAATTTACGACGGACTTCCTCTTACCGATTACACTAAATATTATTTAAGAATCAGACTCAATGATGGAACCAATTGGGGTGAGTGGATCCCCGACTGGTTTATTACGCATTCAAAAACTCATACTTTCAAAGTTCCAAGTGAAATGCCGACTATTCAGGAAGGTATTGATTATGCGCTTGATGGCGATACGGTATTGGTGGCTCCGGGAATTTATTTTGCAAATATGGATTTTCTGGGAAAGACCATAGTTGTTACATCAGAAAAAGGCGCCAAAAAGACATTTGTGCGACCATCTAATATAAATGAACCGACAGTAAGAATTGATAATGGCGAGGGTGAGGGGACAGTCCTCAGCGGGTTTACTATTAGAAATGGCGATACTTTATCAACAGTTGTAATGATTGGTCATGCGAGTGAAGCGGTCATTGAGAATAATGTATTTCGAAATAATATTTCTAAGGTCATAAATCCATTAACCGTTATTAAGGTCGAAAATCGCGCATCAATCAGATATAATCTGTTTTTTGATAACGGCGGTATCAATACTATCTGGTCCGATGGTAACGCGGAAATAATCAATAATACCATTGATTCAAATGAACGGGGAGTGTACTCGACAAGTTCACTTACGGTTTTACGTAATAATATTATTACAAATAATGCTGAATATGGTACTTTGGGTTCTTTTGGTGAATTTGATTATAATAATGTCTGGAATAATGGTTCAGGTAATGATATCGGTCCAAATGGAATCTCGAGTGACCCGCTTTTTGTTGATCTAACATGGCACAATTACAATATACGTTTGGCTTCACCATGTGTTGATGCCGGTGATCCTGATCCTATTTATAATGATCTAAATGGTACCCGTAATGACATCGGAGCATTTCCGTTTTATTATTGTGGTGACGCTGATTTGAATAATGAGGTTACAGTTGGAGATATTGTTTATTTGATTAATTATTATTTTGCCGGTGGACCTCATCCTGTAATGTTATTTAATTCGGATGTTAATTGTGATGATATCATTAGTTTGGTTGATCTTATTTTAATGAACCGCCATGTTTTATCAAACGGTTCAGTTAATTGTTGTTATTGATATTTTAGAGTCTATCAATTCAATGAAAATGCTTCGACAAGATTTAGGCCGGTTTTGAGAACTTTATAATCAGTGATTTCTTTTGCGCTGATTATATTATTATAATCATCCAGAAACTCGATTCTTAAATTATAATTACCCGGCGCGATCTCAAAATCACCAACATAGATCTTCCCCGGTAATAATCGACTGCACCTGAGATCGGCGTTCTCGCTAATATCTGTGGCGACATCGATAAGCGCTTTTTTCAGCCAGTTTCCGATACCATCGCCATCTTTTTTCTTGTCCTCTTTCTTTTTGGCCTTATGTGCCGCCAGCCCCTTAAAAACTGCCCGGGCGATAGTCCGAAGATATATCAGCGATTTTTTGGCCTTGAATGTTTCGGTAGCGACCGTGCCAACATCCTCGAGTAGTTGCAGTTCCCCAAGATAGTCGGAATTGGCATAAACGGCAATTCTGCTTATGTTTGAAGGCCTCGAAACAATCTGGGGAATAGAAAACTTAAAATAATAATCCTCAGACACAGGTAGAGCGAGGTGACTATATTCTGAATCCTTCCGATCTGGATCGGTATATAAGATTTGCACTAGATTTAGATCTTTGTCTGTTCGCAGGCGAAGATTTAACGCTTCTTTGACCGGGGATAATCCAGCCAGCCCAACAATACTGAGAATACTGTTATCTCTATTTTCGGGGAGATATTTGATATCGGGCATATCGAAGTTGTATATATATGGTTGTTCAACAAAGGCTCGTTTCAGCAGATTATAATCAATTAAAGCATCATCATAATAACCATCGGCGGCATACATCCGCATACTCAAATATCGCGCGAATGAATCATTATTAAACTTAACTTTTTGTGCTTCATAATTAATATCAACCGCGGTTGTATCATCATTGTTTTCATTTGCTTGATTGAAATCATCGGATGCTTTCCGATATTTTTGTTCTAAAAGATTTAGTTTTTCATTGGCACGTTTAGTCTCGACAAAGGCATTATCAAAGTCATTGGCGGTCATATAATTCAGTGCCATTATAAGATTGGTGTAGAGGATCTCATAATCCTCTCCGGCATATTCTAAAACATTATCATTTAAAAGAAGCGACGCAGCAGCGCGGGTAATACTTTTTGTGAATAGTTCTTCGGCGGCATTTTCGGCCTGAGTTAATTTGAGATTGCTGTTAGTGAAATCAGATGCGTAATGATACGCCAGACCGGCATCAATAAAATATACGAAACGGTCCTTATTCTGATAT
>JAAERC010000321.1 GCA_024230695.1 Candidatus Zixiibacteriota bacterium | reverse complement strand
TAATTTTAAGACCTATAGCTTTTTCAAATTCTTCGACAAGCTCAGTTGGAAATCCATTTGGATAAACTGGCAATGGTTTATCCAGAATAACTCCTCCGATCTCCCAATGTCCCGAGGTCGAATCTTTGCCGACCGATTTGGCCGCCATTTTTCCATAAGATCCAATTGGTTGTTTGATTGGTCCTATACCATTTATTGGAACTATATTTCCTAATCCCAGTTTTTGGCAGTTGGGCATATCAAGACCATTTAGTTTGTGCGCAATATTGGAAATCGTAGATGCTTCAGCGTCGCCATAATCAATTGCGTCGGGTAAAGCACCGATTCCGCAGGCATCGAATATTAATAGAATCACACGTTTTATCATAGACTAAATTTAAAGAAAAGAGCTGGTTTCTGCCATTAAAAAAGGCGGCCTAATGGCCGCCTTAAAAATATATATTGTTTTACTTATATACCGAAGGCCTCAAGAAGAAAATAAGATTGTGAACCGCTTGAGATGATTCTTATTTGTATCTCTTTACCATCGATAATTTTTGTACCCTCGCTCAAAGTCTCGTAGCTATAATCTTCCTTTACAATAATACCCTCTTTATAGGCCAGATAAGTGGTTCCGTGTGATGACCTTTTATCAATACGCGTTTCAAGAATATTTCCATTCCCTTCTTTGTTTGCATATTCACCTTGGAAGGGAACAATCGTATTACCTTTATATTCAATTATTGCGCAATCATAACCGGCTTCTCTTACAAATCCTTTGACTGTATATGTGGTTACAGCGTCTCTGGTTTCACCATCTTGAAGCATTACTTTGATATTATTGCTCCATTTAAAACCGACAGATACCGGCTCATCGGGATATCGAGGAGCCAACTGCTCATAGAGTTTTTTGACATATTCGATTTTTTCAACAGAACTTGTATCATGAGGGATAATATCAAGGTTTACGCCATGGATATCCTGAATATATTCAGTTATACTACTATCCTTAACTTTAATTAATTTCGTAGTGTCGTTTTCGTCGGGTAGTTCTTTCACATAATAATATATTAATCTCAATCTGGCCGAATTATCGTTAAAAACAGTCAAAACGCTTTCTATCGATTCACCATTTTGTTCACTTCTGTCAATGGAAATAAGTGAGTCATTTTCATAATATTCCCAATGGTTTTTGCCAATACTTTGCCAGCGAAGACTCTGGTTTTCATTAAATTTTAAACCTAGGACTATTTCTTTGTTTTGGGTTTCACACCGAAATAAGCTAATTGAAAGTAATAATATAAAAATAAAAGATAAACTATTTCTTATTTTCATTTAGGACCTCCACTTGTGATGGTGGTAAACACCAAGTGCTTACCAAGTGAACCCGGAGAAGCAGATACAATTGCCGTAAATATCTGCGAATCTGAATTATTTGAGATATTATTTGCATTGATAGTACCGAATTGAGGTTGGTTTTGAACAAAGTCAGAAAAAACAAGTGATCCAAATAATAAAACAAATGAAGCCGCCAGAGGAATTAAATACCTCTTAACTAAATTAATTGGCTCAGATTTGAACCGATTCGGTAATTGTGATTCTTCGTTTTCATTACCAATAGTTTTGGCCAGAATAGAATCTTCCATCTGTTGCCAGTAGTAATCACCCGGATCGGGAGTTTTGTTGGATTGTAATGCCGAGATCAATAATTTGTTGATTTCTAATTTCTCTTGGCAATCCAGGCATTCTTTCAGATGACTATCAATTTGAGCAAATAGATCCTTGTCTATTTGATTTAAAATGTAATCATCAAGATGAGACTGAACTTGGCGGCAGGACATATCTCTCACCTTCCTTTGTCATCCTTTGTCAACCACTTACGTAGTTTTGTTCTGGCAATATGAAGATTGGAGCGAACCGTTGCCTGAGGGCATTGCAATATTCCGGCGATCTCTTTTTTGGAAAAACCCTCTAAATCGTGAAGAACAACTGTCACCCTCTGCTTGGGTGGTAATTTCTTCATTGCCTGTTTTATACTATCTAATAACTCTTTATTTTCAATTATCTGGTCCGGTTTATCAGTCTTATCGACCAATTCTATTTTTGATGAACCAGGGGTATCTTTATCAACATCAATCGAGACAAATCCTTTTTGTTTCCAACGAATCAGATCAATAGCATAATTGGTGGCTATCCGCATCAGGAAACTGGCAAAGTAATCGACATTTTTTAATTGATTTCGGCGATTATAAATTCTCACAAATGCTTCCTGTGTCACTTCATCAGCATCAAGGTGATTCCCCAGCATTTGAAAGGCAACCGAATATACCCTTTTTTTGAACCTCCCGACCAGCTCGGCAAACGCTTTCTGATCGCCATCTATAAAATTTTGAACCAGATCCTTTGTTTTTATATCCATAAGGACCCAGAATTAATTATGTTCATCATATAAGACGAAATAGTACATCAACCGTTTAATAATATTTGCTACCTGTGTAAAATAAGCTATGATTAAACAGTCAAAAGTCAACTCATTTTTGCTCAATAACTTAAGCCCCTATCAAAACAAGAGATGAACGAAACGCAAACCTACAAACGTAAATCTCTTATTATCACTGGCTTAGGAGCATTCCTCGCAACCCTTGATTCTTCGATAGTTAATGTGTCTCTTCCGACTATCAGCAACGAATTATCAACAACTATGAATATGTCGGGTTGGGTGATGATATCATATTCAATCGTTATTGTTTCTCTTCTGATGGTTTTTAGCGCTCTTGCCGAAAAGAAAGGTTTCGCATTTTTATATTCAAATGGATTTGTCATTTTTCTTATCGGCTCACTATTATGCGGTATCTCAACAAGTATTAATTTTCTTATTTCTTCCCGGGTTATTCAGGGAATTGGCGCGGCAATGTTAATGGCCTGTGGACCGGCTCTGATCACAAAAAGTTTTCCTGCCAGTGAGAGAGGTCGTGGATTAAGTATTATCACAATGATAGTCTCGGTTGGACTGATGACCGGACCGCCGCTGGGTGGATTCATAATCGGGCTTTTTGGATGGCGGTGGATTTTTCTTATCAATATCCCAGTCTGTCTATTTGGTCTATTTTTTACCTTAAAATACTTACGTGGCTTTCCAATTATCAATCCTGATCGAAAAATCTCAATTCAGGCATCAATTGCGTTAATAGCGACATTTATTTCAATAATGATAACATTTCTAATATTTACCCGCGATTCGGCCTATTCGGAATTTAAATATATATTCTTGAGTTGTTCAATATTATTAATTGGTCTCTTTATTTATTTTGAAAGGAATCCAAAAACACAGCTTATCGGCTTTGATATATATAAAAACCGCG
>JAAERC010000320.1 GCA_024230695.1 Candidatus Zixiibacteriota bacterium | reverse complement strand
TGGTATGGCGATCAAAGAGGCGGTTAAACGTTCTGGAGTAGATGCCGCAAAAATTGATGAAGTTATTATGGGACAAGTTGTTCAGGCTGGCAGCGGACAAGCTCCGGCTCGTCAGGCCGCAATAAATGGCGGGATCCCACCGCAAGCGGCGGCATTAACAATCAACAAAGTCTGCGGATCTGGTTTGAAGGCTGTTATGCTGGCGGCTCAATCAATTAAAGCCGGCGATCAGGATTGTGTTGTGGCTGGCGGGATGGAATCGATGTCAGGAACGCCATATGTTTTACATGGCGCCAAAGGCGGGTTACGTTTCGGTGATAAGAAATTGCAGGACGCGATGATCCTTGATGGATTATGGTGTTCATTTAACAATTGGCATATGGGCAGTGCGGCTGAATTAACCGGAAAAAAGGCGAATGTCACTCGTGAGGCGCAGGATGAATTTGCTTTGAAATCGCATCAAAAAGCGATTGCGGCGATTGAAGGCGGGAAGTTCAAAGATGAAATATTCCCAATTGAGATTCCACAGCGTAAAGGTGATCCGGTTATTTTTGATAAAGATGAGTGCCCGCGACCAAAGATGTCGATGGAGGGGCTGGCTAAACTACGACCGGCTTTCCAGAAAGATGGAACAGTAACGGCTGGAAATGCCCCGGGATTAAATGATGGTTCATCGGCGGCGGTTGTTGTTTCTGAGAAATTTATGAAAGAGAACAATCTTAAGCCATTGGCCAAAATTATTGATTATTCAGTTTCGGGAATTGAACCGGATATGATATTTTTTGCGCCGATTCTGGCAGTACAAAAACTATGTAAAAAAATGAATGTTGATATAAACTATTTTGATTTGATTGAAGCTAATGAGGCCTTTTCTGTTCAGGCTCTTGCCGATGGTAATGAACTTGGCTGGGATTGGGATCGTGTCAATGTTAATGGTGGTGCGGTGGCGCTGGGGCATCCGATTGGCGCATCCGGAACACGCGTGTTAACAACATTGATTTATGCACTAAAAGATCGCGGTTTAAAAACCGGGATGGCAACTCTTTGTCTCGGCGGCGGAAACGCGGTGGCAATGTCAATCGAATTGGTTTAAAAATAAAAGTCTTTGGAGGACTGAAATGAAGTTGGGCGATATTAAAAAGATAGCAGTGATAGGTTGTGGGACGATGGGTAATGGTATAACTCATGTTTCTGCCCAAAACGGTTATGATATTACATTTGTTGATATTGATGAGAAATTTCTTGAGAAAGCAATAGCTACAATAACGAAGAATCTTGACCGGATGGTTAAAAAAGAGAAGATCACTGAGCAAGATAAAACTGACACGCTTGCTCGGATTACTACGACTACAGATCTTACAGCAGTTAAAGATTGTCAACTTGTTATAGAAGCAATAGTTGAGAAGTTGGATATAAAACTGGATCTGTTTGGCAAACTCGATAATATATGCCCGCCTGATACTATTCTGGCGTCTAATACGTCGTCATTGCCAATCACAAAATTGGCAAGTGGAACTAAAAGACCTGATAAAGTTGTTGGAATGCATTTTATGAATCCGGTTCCGATGATGAAATTGATTGAAATGATTCGCGGTGTGGCAACCTCTGATGAGACCTTTGATGTAGTAACTGAGCTGGCCAAAAAATTGGGTAAAACTCCGGTTCCTTCTGAAGATTATCCAGGATTTATTGCCAATAGAGTTTTACTTCCAATGATCAATGAGGCAATTTACGCACTTTTTGAGGGTGTTGGCAAAGCCGAAGATATAGATACGGTAATGAAGCTTGGGATGGGACATCCAATGGGTCCGTTGACACTCGCTGATTTTATCGGTCTTGATGTATGTCTTGATATATTAAATGTTTTATTTGATGGTTTAGGTGATCCAAAATATCGTCCATGCCCTTTACTTAAGAAAAAAGTTGAAGCAGGTTATTTGGGTCGCAAGTCGGGACGGGGATTTTTTGTCTATTAATTATTAAGGAGCGAGATAAATGGATTTTAATCTGACTGAAGATCAGGAACTAATGCGCGAATCGGCTGTGGAGTTTGCGCAGAAAAGACTTTTTCCAATAGCTGAAGAACTTGATGAAAAGGGTGAAACGCCTCCTGAGTTATTGCAGGAGATCGGCGAACTTGGTTATCTGGGGCTGATGGCTCCCGAAGAATTCGGCGGATTGGGTTGTGATACTCTAAGTTACGCCCTTGTTATTGAGGAGATCGCCAAAGCATGTGCCGGTATTTCTATTGCTGTTTCTGTTCATAATTCGCTGGTGATCAAAGCTATCGAAAAGTATGGAACCGATGAGCAAAAGCAGAATTACCTGCCAAAACTGGCCGCCGGAGAATTAATCGGTGCGTATAGTTTGTCAGAGCCAAACGCCGGAACCGATGCCGGTTCATTATCCTGCCGAGCAATTGCCGAAGGTGATAATTATATTTTTAATGGTACAAAAAGCTGGGTATCCACGGCTGGTCACGCCGGAATATTTATTGTGTTTGCATTAAGTGATCCGGAAAAAGGCCCCAAAGGAATATCAGCATTTATCGTTGATAAAGATACTGAGGGAATGTCGCTTGGCGCCAATGAAAAGAAAATGGGAATGAAATGTTCCGATACGAGGGAACTTTCGTTTATGGATGCCAAAGTGCCAAAAGCAAATCTTCTTGGAACAGAAGGTAAGGGATTTAATGTCGCCTTATCGCTTTTAGATAATGGTCGGATCGGTATAGCCGCTCAGTCTCTTGGTATTGCTCAGTCTGCATTTGATGAAGCACTTAAATATTCCAAAGAACGGAAACAGTTTGGTAAACCTTTGGCCGCTTTTCAGGCTATTCAATTTAAACTTGCCGATATGGCCACTAAAATCGATGCCGCGCGTTTGATGGTTTATCGTGCCGCTGTCTTAAAAGATCTTGAAGAACGGAAATATTCAAGGCAAATTTCGATGGCCAAGTTGTACGCATCGGAAGTCGCCAATTTTGTCGCCAACGAAGCAGTGCAGATTCATGGTGGTTATGGTTATGTCAAAGAATATCCGGTTGAACGATATTTCCGTGATGCTCGTGTTACCGAAATCTATGAGGGAACCTCGGAAGCTCAGAGGATGGTTATCTCACGTGACCTGTTGAAGGATTAATAAGTATGGATTATGACATAAAATATAAAGACTTCAGGCAGGAAGTTCGTAGTTATTGTGAAGAGAAAATAGGTCCGCATGCGGTTGATATAGATCGCAAGCAGTATTTTTCAAAAGATGTTCACAAGATCATTAATGACAAAGGCTGGTGGGGATCAACTATCTCAAAGGATTATGGCGGTCTTGGACTGTCAATGATGGAGTATGCTATAATAGTTGAGGAGATATCGCGTGTTTGTGGTTCCACTGGTTTGACTTTTGCGGCACATAATTCACTTGGAACCTGGCCGATAAGCGCGTTTGGCAACAAAGAGCAAAAGAAAAAATACCTTTCGCCAGCGGCGGAGAAGGGTAGTTTGATTGCTTTTGGTTTGACCGAGCCGGATGCTGGTTCCGATGCTGGCGGGACAAAAAGTAAAGCCATTAAAGACGGCGAAAACTATCTTGTTAATGGGACTAAATGCTGGATCACATCGGCCAATGTCTGCGATTATTCAATTATCACCGCACTAACTGATGTTGATGCTGGCGTGCGTGGGATATCATCGTTTGTTGTCGAAAAAGGTATGGAAGGTTTCACCGCGGGCAAAAAAGAAAATAAGTTAGGTTGTCGCGGTTCTGATACGGCTTTTATGCATTTTGATGATTTGAAACTTCCGGCCTGGCACCTTCTTGGAAATGAAGGTGAGGGGTTCAAGCAGTTTATGAAAACGCTTGATGGTGGAAGAATTTCAATTGGCGCAATGGGACTTGGAATTGCCCAGGCCGCATTAGAGCTGGCAGTGAAATATTCGGAGAGCCGGATACAGTTTGGGAAACCGATTTCGGCTAATCAGGCAATTCAATTTAAGCTGGCCGATATGGCAACTCAGATTGAAACGGCACGATTGCTGATATATAAGACCTCATGGCTCAAAGATAATGATATTCCGTATTCCAAATTCTCGGCTATGTGCAAACTTTACTGTTCTGAGGTATCGCATTTTTGTACACATGAGGCAATTCAGATTCTCGGTGCGGCTGGTATATCAGAGAAGTATCCGGCTGAAAGGTATTTTCGTGATATGAAACTGTGCGAAATCGGTGAGGGAACATCGGAGATACAGCGGATAGTGATCTCTCGAGAAGTGATAAAAGAGATGAAAGAGGTTTGACTTAAAAAAAGAATTTGATGAAAATATAGAATAATAAAAAACTGTGGTTTGTTTTTACCACAGTTTTTTTATATATATAATTGTTGATTTTTGATATAACGAAGAAGGCGAAATATGAAAATAGCGATTGGTTCTGATCATGCCGCTGTTGACCTGAAAGAAAAGGTCAAAACTATTTTGGAGAGTAAAAAGATAGAAGTAATTGATTTTGGTACAAACTCCAAAGATTCGGTTGACTATCCTGATTATGGATTAAAAGTGGCTCAGGCGACTGTGTCCGGTGAGGTTGATAAAGGGGTGGCAATTTGTTGGACCGGCGGCGGGATGGTGATCACGACCAATAAGGTCAAAGGCATCCGAGCGGCTCTTTGTTTAACTCAAGAGATGGCCTTTTATGCTCGTTCTCATAATGATATCAATGTTTTAGTGTTGTCACAAAAATATAATGAAGAACAATCTATTGAAGATATAATAGATACCTGGTTAAATACCAAATTTGAGGGCGGGCGTCATGTTCAACGACTGGCGAAAATAAATGCCATTGATAATAATTAATGGTGATAGAATAAATAGAGGATAATTAAAATGTCGTATTTGAAAAAATCTGATCCTGAAATATATGATGCCTATCAAAAAGAGATTAATCGTGAATCAGATAAGCTTGAACTTATTGCCTCGGAGAATTTTGTTTCAGAAGCGGTACTTGAGGCCGCCGGCGGTATTATGACTAATAAGTATGCCGAAGGGTATCCCGGTAAACGATACTATGGAGGTTGTGAGTTTGTTGATCTCGCCGAGAATCTGGCTCGTGATAGAGCCAAAGAACTTTTCAAATGCGAACATGCTAATGTCCAGCCCCATTCAGGTTCACAGGCCAATATGGGTGTCTATTTTACTATTCTGGAACCGGGCGACAAGGTGATGGGTCTTGATTTATCTCATGGCGGACATTTGACTCATGGACATCCAATTAATTTTTCGGGAAAATTGTATAAGTTTTTTGGGTATCAAGTTGATAAAGAAACTGAAGTGATAGATTATATTAAATTGATGACTCAGGCAAAAGAAGTCAAACCAAAAATGATTGTCACCGGAGCCTCAGCTTATCCCAGATCTCTTGATTTCAAGAAATTCCGCGAGATAGCTGATGCCTGTGGGGCCTATTTGATGGTTGATATTGCTCATATAGCGGGACTTATTGCGGCAGGATATCATGAGTCTCCAGTGCCATATGCCGATTTTGTTACAACTACTACGCATAAAACATTGCGGGGACCTCGTGGCGGGATGATTATGTGTAAAGAAAAATATGCCGCTGATGTTGATAGAACCGTGATGCCGGGTATTCAGGGCGGTCCCTTGATGCATATTATTGCCGCCAAAGCAGTAGCGTTTGGTGAGGCATTAAAACCGGAGTTTAAGGATTATCAGAAAAGAATTCTTGAAAATGCTCGAACTCTATGCGGTGAGTTAAAAAATATGGGGTATCATATTGTTTCCGGTGGCACTGATACGCATCTGTTTTTACTTTCATTTCTTAATGATAAGTTTTCCGGTAAAAAAGTAGAAAAAGCGCTTGATAAGGCAGGGATGACTGTTAACAAAAATACTGTACCGTTTGATACACGTAAGCCATTTGTGACTTCTGGGGTTAGAGTGGGAACTCCCGCGATCACTACTCGCGGTATGGGTCCAGAAGAAATGAAACAGATCGCCAGTTTTATTGATAGAGCTATTAAGAATCTAAAAGATGATGAGATTCTGGCCGAAATTTCAAAAGATGTAAAGACATTATGCGATAAGTTTCCGCTTTATACCGACAGAAAATAGCCAACGATCTCTTTTTAGGTAAATATTTAAACCATTTATAGTCTATTGTTCTAAATAGATTCGTATATGTTTTTTGTAGTATTCAATATTAATTCAATATATAATATTTGCGGAGGTTTCGTATGTTAATTCAGTTTTCAATATTTCCAACCGGTAACACCGGCAGCACTGTCTGTACCGATGGTGCTGATTCGTCCTCAGGCGAAGTATCAAAAGTGATTGATATAATTGATAATTCCGGTTTGACCTATAAGACCTCATCAATGTCAACCGTTATTGAAGGGGAATGGGATCAGATCATGCCGGTAATAAATAAGTGCCGATTAAAATTACGGGAAAATAGTAATCGTGTC
>JAAERC010000319.1 GCA_024230695.1 Candidatus Zixiibacteriota bacterium | reverse complement strand
TGCGAGACTCATTGAATCATAACATGCCGTCATTTTATTATAAAAATCAATTTTTCCATCAAAACTGTATTCCCGTGAGGCATACTCTGCATATATATTTCCACGATAGAAATAAGCCTCTGGAATCATGCCATAGTCTACAAGAGCAGTATCAAAATATGCCATTGCCTCATCATAACGGGGCGGGCTTGAAAAGAGGGCAATTCGCGCCGATGATAACATTGGGCCGACGCCCTTTTTTACTCTTCTACGACCAGCAATGGCCGGTAGAGCCATCAAGATTAATAATGATATTACTAAAATACTTTTAAAGTGTCGCATTGAATACTCCTAATTAATTGTTCCTCTCCAGCTTCGTCAGGTGCGAATCTAATAGTTTTTGCCAGATGTGTCAACTATTATTCTCCCGTTTTAACGTCTGGTCCGAACGGTGAAAGTTACGATTTCTTTGCCATTTGCTGAAACTGGAATCTTAAATTGAAGCGTATTTGCATCTATTTTATCGAAGTCATGACTCTGATTTTTGATTTCCCAGTCTCCATGTAGCTTTTTATTTACAGTAATAGCGACGTTTATCCCCTTGTGATTGCGCAATTCAATCGAAAAAGTTCTTTCCTCCACCCGATCTGAAAGTCTTTCATAATTGATTGCTTTCTGCTCCGCCGATATATCAAAAGCATAACCAACCGTAAGTTTAACCGCTTCATCTTTTGGGGTATGGTCGATTCTATCTTCTCCTAACAGGATCATAGAGCCATCGGAATCGGCCTTAAAAATTCTCGCCCGGCCAGCTGGTAGAGGAATTCCAAGACCCGAACTGCTTGAATTATCAAAATTTAATGCGACTCTAACCTTTTTATCGTTTTTATCCGGTTCGTAATAATATTCTTTTTCAACTTTAGTAGATGCCGGATTAAAAAGCGCGATCTGTTTGATTTCTTTATTTGCCAAAGTTGCTTTTCGAGGAAGAGTATACAAATGATACTCAAAAAACTCTTTTTCCACAAACGATGCGCTTTTGGCCGTTGCCATCATCTCATATGCAGGTTCCGGACGGCCGATTCCTCTTTTTTTGGGAGCGCGATGAATATCCCCGGCGACCAATTTCAAAGTGGCATTCTTAAATGTCGCGCCGGAATTATTACTGATTGATGACCAGCCGGACCATCCGAGATTGTTTTCATCTTCGGATAAAATTCCGACATATTCGGCTGTCCAGCCCAACCCGGTGGTCTGATAGCTGACATTACATTCGGTTTCACCTGAAAAATCTGATGAATACAACCAAAATAGAGTTGGACGGGTGATTAAACCTTCGGGTAGTTCCGGAAAATCAACATTTACTATCTGACTCATTTGGACAATTTGGATCTTCCCCGAAATATCTTTGAGAACTGCGGACCCTCCGGAAAATGAAAGCAGAGTTCCGCTAAAGATAGCCCCTTCCTTGTCAATTATATCAATCTCTTTATCAATATATTTGGCATAAATTTTATCCGGAGATACCAGATCATAAGCATAATTTTGCTCCAGAATCGATGCCGATTTATTCTTATTTATCAGTTCAAAACCAACCGAGGTCGGATCGATCTGCGATGGAACATCGGTGAATGAGATCTGTCCTAAACCTTTTTCAAACGCAAGAGAACGAACCTCTCTTACAACACCAAGATTACTATTATACACTGTAACTGAAACCTCAGCGGAAAGTGATCCTGCCAAAAGCAGTAAAACAATAACCCAAATAAATGACAGTTTTTTTGATTTCATTATTTACTCCTTTTAAAAATAATATTGTTTCTAAATAGTTATACAATCTTAATGAAGAAAACTTCCTCTTGATTTCAACAAAAAAGAATTACAAAAGTCACAAATGCCCGGGAAGTGAGTTTTGAAATAAATTCAAATCATTGAATTAATATAATTTACGCCTTAAATTAAGATAAAACCGCGGCAATTTTAATGCGAATTATAATTATTATTGACTCAATAGTTTTTAAAAACTATTCTATCTTAATGATTTAATATTAGAAAGTCTTATGGAAAAACTTGAAAATATAAATTTAAGAGAACTTTTTCAGATTCAGAACCTGATGTCTCTTCTTCGGATTTTTTTAACACCGTTTATTGGCTATTACTTATGGGTTAATAGCAACGAAGCAACAATTATCATTGTAATATTATTAATAGTGGCCGGTGCCAGTGATTATTTTGATGGTTATCTCGCCCGCAAATTGAATCGTCAAACCGCACTAGGTCTGATGCTTGATCCTCTGGCCGATAAGGCTTTTGCGACAATATTGATTCTCGAGCTTATCTTTTTGAGAGATTTTCCGTTATGGCTGGCCGGAATGGTCTTTTTCCGGGATATTATAATAGTTGTTGGTGCTTCATTGATGATGAAACGAAAAAATCTAATTCCATTTTCTATAATCAGCGGTAAATATTATTTTGCGGCCCTCGCGGTTTTAATTTCCAGTTATATAATCAAATTTCCTTTCGGGATCCAGCTATGTCTCTATTTGACGGTTATTTTATTTGTTATTTCATCGTATGAATACGCCAGAAATTATTACCTGCTTGCTCATGGCAGAAAATTAATTGGCTCTTCTGAAAATGTCGCTTATATGTATTTCCGGGGGGGGGTAAGCGTAGCTTTCTGGATTGTCTATTTATATAAACTGTTTGAGCAGTTTCTGGGCTGGTCACTATTCAATTAATCAAAAATTCAATTTGAGCAAAATATGACAGGTCGAATTGCGCCCCGATTGGATGGTATTTGATTTTATTATTAAACAGATTTCTTATCGAAAAGCTTGTTCTAATTTTTCTTTTCTGAAAATATTTTTGCGCAGTGATATCGACACAGAAGAAATCATCGACTGTAAAATAATTATGGATGCCATCAATATCATCACTTTCATAATCAACCCACTCGGTTTTGCCCTGGTATCTTAATCGGCTCAATATGGATAAAGTCTTGGCAGGATTATATGTAACTGTTCCTGAAAATTTATATTTTGGCACCGTTTGCCAAAGTTCGGCAAATATCTGTTCGTCATCAATATAATCTTGATAACGGGCAAAAAGTTCAACGCGAAGTTTTTTTACAGGCTCAATCCCTGATCTTATTTCTGTTCCTACAATTTTTCCCCGACAATCGGTTTGCACTTCTAAATTATCTGGTGCCGAATAATCCTGATTGGATATAAGATATTGGCTCTCGCAAAATATATTCGAAAACGAACGATAATAAGCCGACATAGATGTCCAAACGAGTTTCGCAAGCTTGTGATGATATGAAATTGTGGCCGTAAATTTTTTCATTGGTTTCATATTGCCATCTACATTATATGACACCCCATTGTTTTCAAGAAATGAATATCCCTGTTTTTGCCAGTACCAGATTGAGTGCGATTCTTCCAGAAGTGTTTTATCATATGTTACTGTAAAAGTAATTCTTCTGTCTCTTGGCAACCTGTAACTTGAATGAAACCGAGCCATCAGACCGCTGTTATTATTTTGGAAATTTGCAAAAAGATTGACTTCTGATTCAAGCCTGTCTGTTAATCGATAAAATAAGCTGCCATAAATTGTCGCCTCGGTTATTGTTGATTTGCTTAATACATAATTGGAATGAACCGCGTAATGATTTAGCCCCAGTCCAATTGAGCCCATATATCGTGATGTGCCGGAGCGTAGTCCGTTTATTTCAGCTTCAATATTGGCGCATACAGTCTCCTGTTTCCAGTCAAAATCAAGATTTAAGCTATTGCCTCGATATTTCGGTTCATTGGCCGAATAGGAAAAACGGTACCTTAAATACCGTTCTTGGTTGATCTTTAAATATCCGGTACTACCGTAGTGGGTCAGACGACTTTTAACCGGTATTTCACGGCCATATTGTCGTAAGAACAAAAAATCCTCAAAGTTAGAAATCCCAAACGTATTTGATATTTTAACTTTATAGTCACCCAAATATCTATAATGATTGAAATAAAATGATTCTAATTTCTGTCTTGGGTAATATCCACCAGCAATGGCATTGTTTCGATGAAACACAGCTCGATCAGTCGGATATCCGATTTCCCGCTTGTAGAATATACCAAAACATGAACTTCTCTGCCTGTACGATGTACCACCCGCGATAATATTGCCTACCTTGTCGATATTCGATGTGGTTTTATCTGTGTAATAGTAAGGTCCCGGATCACCGGTTTCATTACCGAAGCCGGTACGAAAGCTTGTCTTTAATCCTTTATGGAGTGATATTGTACTTATATCAATTATGCCGCCGGTTATTTTCTGCCCCGCATATATTCCCGGTCCAGAAGTTATCTTGATATGACCAACTTGTGATAAATCAACCGGCACTCTGTCGAGTGATTTTGTTCCGAAAATATCAATATCAATTGGAATGCCATTGAGAAAGACTTTCCAATCCTGATGCTGATATGAGCTAAAACCCATCGGGCTGGCCTGATAGGTGATGCCATCGATGGTGCTAACATCCCATGAATCTGATAACAAAAAAATATCGCTGAGGCGCAACATGCCGGATTGTCTGATATCCTCGTAAGCAGATGAGTTTGAAACAGGCGAGCAGAATAGGATAAAAAATAATATGATTATTATCTTTTTCAATTAAGAAACTCCTCAAGCCAGTCTGGCATATCAAAGGATTTCCCAAGCCCGATTGAGATGTAAGTCAGTTCTATTCGATGAAAAGTATAAATAATCTGATATCGTCCAGATAGATTTAAAAACATATTATTTCTAAATATATATTTTAATCCGGCTTTCAAACCAAAACTAAATTCGGATTCGGATTTCAGATTATCGTCAATATTGTTTTCATCAAAGTTCATAAAATAATTACCTACTGTAAAACTGGAATTGAGAAATAATTTTGAAGTTAGCTTATGTTCCAATCCCCACCCGATATACATATTGACGGCCACAAAATCAGGTTGTTCAATATTTTGTGTATTTATGGAAAACAGCTGTGCCCCAAGTTCGATTTTCCCCCAATAAAACTCTGTTTTAGCATTTAGATCTATTCCATTGGTAGGTTTCCAGTAATTGTGAAATATATTGTGGTTGCTGTTGTTAAGGTAGTCCGCTGAAATCGAAATAGTTCTAAAAACATTTGTGCTATCTTGTCCATATAGGACCGATGGTATAAAAACAATAAATATTAAAAGATAACATAGTATTGATGTTTTTCTTTTCTGACCGTTTCGCATACTCAAATAAATAGTGAGTAAAGAGATATTTCCACTAAAAAAAGTTGCAGATATATCTGTCTTTGTATAACTTTGATATATGAGCGATAAAAAATTAAAAGAGAAACTACGAACTATCGCTAATAATAAAGGCGGGAAGCTGTTTGGCGTTTGTAGAATAGATGAGCTCAGGGAAAATATGCATCCGGAAATAAAGAATGCTTTGGCGAGGCTGAATACTGCAATTTCAATCGGCGTTCCACTTTCAGGTACAGTTTTGGATTCAATTAAAAACCGTCCAAATATGCTTTACAAAGCGCATTATCAGCAAGTCAATCATATTTTAAATGATATATCATATCTGATCACATCCGAAATCAACGAAAATGGGGGAGAGGCAATACCAATTCCTGCTTCTCAAATTATGGATTGGGATCAAATGACCGCACATCTATCGCATCGTGAGATTGCTTATAAAGCGGGACTTGGATGGCGCGGACGGAATAATCTGTTGGTGGCCGAGAAGTATGGTTCCAAAGTAAGATTGGTAACGGTTTTGACAGATTTGGAATTGGAAATTGATAAACCGATGGATCGTGACTGCGGTGATTGCTATAATTGTCTGACTGCTTGTCCGGCCGATGCGATTGATGAACAATCTGAGGATTTTGACTTGCAGGCTTGTTATAGGCAAGTGCAGGAGTTTTCGAGATACAAAGGTTATGGTCATTTGATTTGTGGTTTATGTTTACAATGTTGTGATGGGGATAGTTGATGGGACGGATTAAAAAACCATTTCCGGGGAAGCTGATATTATCGGCCATATATTCTGTGTTGGGGCCGATGCATGATGCTATCGAAGAGATCGAACGGAAATTTGGTGTTATAGAACTTGAAACCGATGAACTTGAGTTTTTGCATACGACCTATTACCGCGAAGAGATGGGCGAAAACCTGAAACGGAAATTTTTTGCGTTTGAAAAAATGGTGGAACGTGACCAATTGGCTGAGATAAAAATCTGGACCAACCGGCTTGAAGAAAAATATGGTGAGAAAGTTGATGATTTTGTTTTCAGGAAAGTAAATCTTGACCCGGGGATATTGTCGCTTGCTAATCTCGTTTTGGCTTCGACCAAAGATTTTTCACATCGTATTTATTTAAGAGATGGGATTTTTTCAGAGGTAACACTTGTTTATGAGAAAAAGAGGTTTAAAGCACTTCCCTGGACATATCCTGATTATACCGAACCGGAAGTAATCGACTTTTTAAAAAGAGCGCGAGAGTCGATGAAAGGTATGGAGTATGATATTTAGATTTTTGTTATTTAGTCAAATATTATTTATTCTGATTATTGCCTGTGAAGATGAATATTACCGACCAACCACAGGTAATGACGATGGTCCATCACAGAATTTTATCGAGACCGATGTCTCATTATCGCCTGATAGAGAATATATCTATTTCTCAGTTCGGGATACAATTTTTGATGGCCGATACAGCGGTATTAACAAAGCCAGAGTTACTCATCCGGTTCGCGAGAGAGTTTTGGCCGGTTCAAATTATTATTCGCCAACAATTAATTTTGATTATAATATTTTGGCTTATCTTTTTGACAGCCGGATTCATTATTATGATATTGCTTTGGATACAATAATGAATTCGGGCATTACTGCGGATTTTGAATCGATTTTATATGTCAACCTCGATGTTCTTATGGCGGCGCGAAACGATAGTCTATTTCTGACCAATGAGACTGACTCATCATATCAATATCTACGTGATGGATGGGATCCGACATTAGTGGCGGCCGATACATTTTTGATTTTTGCCAGCCTTGATAATTATACTTTTCGTATCATCAAAGATAATCTGGTAGAAAGCAATCCCGAAACATTGTTCACTGTTCAAACCAATTTAAGCGCATTTCCTCACTGGCCGACTTTACATCCAATTAGTGGTCATTTGGCCTATGGATTGGAGTTTGCCGACCAGAAATTTGTTTATTCTGCGACTGTTGGCGAGTCATTGGGTATTGGAGATACTAAAACATTTATTGATGATACGGAATATTCCAAACCGTATATATTAAATTATAATCAAATTGTTTTTTCAGGCCCTGACGGGTTTTTGTATCAATCTGATTTTGAAGGAATAAAATCAGTTC
>JAAERC010000318.1 GCA_024230695.1 Candidatus Zixiibacteriota bacterium | reverse complement strand
TATATGCCCGATGCGGTTTGAGGCGCACCGAGGCGCTGCGTCTCTTAATCGACCATTATCGTGATAAAGACGGCACGATATATATCGAAAAAACGAAATTCAATAAAGATCGATTGATACCTGTTCCCAAATGTGTAGTCGATGAAATGAACAATTACCTGGCTGTACGCGCCAGCTTTACGGGAGTTGAGAGCAATAAATTTCTTCTACCGGGGCGAAATGGAAAGGGTGTACCAAAAAGCAGAATTTATAAAGCGTTTAACCCGACAGTTCGGGACATTGGCATTGATCAGCCGAAACGAATAGTCGGGAATACAACGTTCAACTCCCCCACCGTCCATAGCTTTAGACATTCTTTTGCTATTAATACTTTAAAACGAATCAGGGATCAAGGAAGGTCCACTCAAAATGCATTGCCAATACTGTCCACGTATATGGGGCACAAAAAATATCGCTACACGGCCGTTTATTTGAAGTATATAGACGCGGAGCATCGTCAAAACCTCGTCGATTTTTCAATTCATCATCAGGAGGATTTATGAGGCTGTCCACATGCATGCATCAATATTTTGATGAGTACCTGACCCGAATGGTAGGGGCTAGTAGTGAAACAATAAAAGCGTATCGGGAAGCGTTTACTCTCTTTATTCCTTTTGCCGCCAAGCTTTGTTCCGTGAAACCGGCAAAGCTGGATGTGGAGCATCTCACCTTCAATTTAGTGCTTGATTTTCTTGATCATCTTGAGGCGAAGCGCAATAATTGCACAAAAACCCGCAACGCCCGTCTGGCGGCGCTTAAGTCCCTGGCTAAAATGCTTCGATTGATGCATCCTGAATATAATAAAATTTCTGAAATGTTGTTGAATATTCCGCAAAAAAGATTTCAGAAAACGTTAATCGGCTATTTAACTCATAGTGAATTCAGAAAGGCTGTTGAGTCCGTGGATCTTAAAAGAAAAGGAGGCTTTCGTGATTATACAGTTTTGCACCTTCTTTACGACTCAGGCGCTCGGGCTTCCGAGGTCGCGGGGTTGAAAACCGATTCATTTGACTTTTCAAAAAAAACGCTTTCGATTCTTGGAAAAGGCAACCGATATCGACAGATAGAGCTGTGGCCGATTACCGTGAAAATAGTTGAGCTTTATATAGAAAATTACCGTCCGACGCCAAAACCGCTATACAGTAACTACTTATTTATTAATCAGCGGAAAGAAGCTTTTACCAGGCACGGTATTAATCGTCTTTGCAAAAAGTATCTATTGAAGGCGTTAGGGGCGGAACGTATCAAAAAACTCAGCCCGGCGCATAGCTTCAGGCACACTTGCGCCGTAAATATGTTGTCTTCAGGGCATTCACCTGTTGAAATCAAAAATCATCTCGGTCATGAAAAACTAACGTCGACGATGATTTATCTAAAATTGAATTTATCTCAAAAACGTGAAGTGCAAAAGACTTTTATTAAATTCACTCAATCACTTATGAAGGATGATCCCAAAATCGATGAAATGCTTGATTGGGAAAACAAAGAAAAAACGATAGATTGGCTTGACAGCCTTTAGAGTATGTCTGGAACTAAAAAGAAGTCGATGGGATTTATAAAGGGAAAATAATATTCGGAAATTCGTAGTAAAAAATGAGAATTTGACCAAAGCATACGCAGAATTGAAAAACGTTTCCTTTTCTCCCATTTTTAAAAACATTTTAAATGTACAATAAGGTGGCTGGATTTTATAGAGCCCTTTTGGGTAACTGTACTTAGACCTCGTTAATTATGTTGAGAGCGTCTCTAAGAAGACAGGCAATATCATGGATAACCTACTGTTATATAAGGGTATTGTGGAATATTTCGCTTTTTGTCCAAATTGTCAATAAATTCAAGCAGATAGAGAAACTCGCAACATAAGGGACGCCCTTAACTTATTAACTTTGGCGATACAATTTATTGGAAATACAGAACAAATGGAAAAAATACAGGAGCCAGGTAAGAAAATAGCCCGC
>JAAERC010000317.1 GCA_024230695.1 Candidatus Zixiibacteriota bacterium | reverse complement strand
GATTTTGGCCGCAATGATTTTTTTGAGGCTATAATTGAATTTCAGAGAAGAGAACGTCGTTTTGGCAAGGTATAGAAAGGTATAATCTGTGAATCGTAATATGCTTATCAGAACAATTGTGGCCTTGATCTTTGGCCCTGTCATCATTTATCTGTCCTATCTGGGCGGTTTTTGGTTGTTGCGTTTGATTATTCTTCTGGCGGGAATCGGGATCAGTGAATTTGTTATTCAGAGCATTGGAAAAAAATCACGATTCCTTTTGGTTCTAACAGTTTTATCAACCTGTGGATTGGTATTGTCATCTGCACTATTGGGTTTCACGATGACTTTGATGATATATATCACTTATTTGCTATTGATCGGGATGTTATTGTCAATTAGAAATCAACCTCCGGCCGAGTTATTTAATCAGATGCTCCTTCTAAGCTGGGGAGTAGCATATGTCGGACTGTTGTACCCTTTTGTTTATCATATTAGAGAAATGACTGCTACCGGTGATTGGCTTCTATTTTTGTTTGGGACTATCTGGTTGTCCGATTCGCTGGCGATGTGGATCGGCAAAGCCTTTGGAAAACGTAAACTGGCCCCAACCGTTTCACCCAATAAAACGATTGCCGGATTCGTTGGCGGTATGTCAGGCGGATTAATTGTCGCCGTTATCCTGCATTTCTGGCTTTTACCTGATTTTCATATTGTTAAATTAATTATTGCCGGTTTGCTGATCTCATTTGTCGGGCAGTTGGGCGATCTGGTTGAATCATGCTGGAAAAGATCGATTGGAATTAAGGACTCATCGGCGATAATCCCAGGGCATGGCGGAATTCTTGATCGGTTTGATTCCCTACTTTTTGCGGCTCCTGTTTTATACCTTTATTTAAAATATTTTCTTTTTAGGTAAAAAGGCGGATGGTGAAAATTGAAAGTAATTGACTTCATTTTTGCCGCTCGTCCGATGTTACTTCTGCCGGTCTGGTCATTGTATCTGATAGCCAACGATTATTATTTAAGTGATAATTCGTTTGGTTTATATGATTTAATTATTTTGGTTTGTCTGAGTTTTCTTATTGGCGGCGCTTATTATATTAATCAGATCTATGATTATCAATCTGACTTGATCAATAAAAAGCTTGGTTTCTTACAAACCGGAAAAATTTCAAAAAACGAGATGCTAATAGTTTATGTTATCATTTCTATATTGGCATTGATCACCGGCTTCAAAATTAGTCTATCTTTGGGTATTATATTTAGTTCGATTTTTATACTCGGGTTTATTTATTCTGCCCCGCCGCTTAGATTAAAAGATCGACCGATTTCGGGTCTTCTGTCAAATAGTATTGCCTTTGGTGTTTTGGTACCTTTATCAGTTCCGGTAATTGCGGCAAAAGCGGACTATCTGCTTATGATAATGCCGACCTACTTTTTTATGGCAGTATCATCCGGCTACCTTTTGACAATCATCCCTGATCGGGAAGGTGATTCCAAAACTGGCAAAAAAACGCTGGCCGTTATTTTGTCTGACAGAAGCATTATAATTGTGGCTATTATACTACTTCTATTCTCTTTGTTTTTAGCATGGGAAATGAATCATCTGTTTTTGATACTGGTATCATCCATATCGCTACTTTTATATTTTGTGATTCTTATTTCTCCAAAAAGTAATTTGGTTCTTTTGGCCTGCAAACTACCAATTTTATTAATGTCACTTCTAGCGGGATATTATTATCCCGGCTATTTTGTTTTTCTTCTTGCCCTGCTAATTCTAACTCGCCTATATTATAAAAAACGATTTGGAATAGTTTATCCGAGGATAAATTGAATGAAAATTAAAAGAATCCTATTTTTATCTTTTCTAATGGCGACAATTGTTTTCAACGCAGGTTGTGGCCTACGCCAAAAGTATCGAGTTGATAAAGATGGTGACAACCCGAACAAAACCAACAGTCAAACCAAGCGTACTTCAAATAATAATCAATCTGTAAATAAAGATGGTTCTACTGTTCATTTGATTGAACTGGGGCGTATTATCCAGAGTTATCTCGGGCGTCCATACAGCGGTAAATCAAGATATACCAAAGGTTTTGATTGCAGTCAATTTATGCAGGAGCTGTTTGGTAAATATAATGACACCAAACTACCCCGAACCGTTAAAAAGCAGATCAAATATGGAACCAGCGTCAGCAAAAATGATATTCAATATGGCGATTTGGTATTCTTTCGAACCGACGGTAGAAAACCATCTCATGTTGGAGTCTATGTCGGCTTTGATGAATTTGTTCACTCCTCGACTTCATCGGGAATAATTATCTCAAGTCTCAAAAATAAATATTGGAAAAAACGTTTTCTGGGTGGGCGCAGAATAATTCGTTAAGAATATGAATATCTTTAATTAATTTTGTTCTATGAACGAAACTCTGAAATTAAAATTAAAAAATCTACCGACTTCGCCGGGTGTTTATCTATATCGAAATAAAGATGGCCGGATAATATATATCGGTAAAGCCAAAAATCTGCGAAACAGGGTCCGAACATATTTTTCATCATCCGGTCAACATGACCCCAAGACCAAACGACTTGTTAATAAGATCGCTGATATGGAATTAATGGTCACTGACTCGGAAGTTGAAGCGCTGATTCTTGAGGCCAATCTGATTAAGGAGCACCACCCGCACTATAACATAAATTTAAAAGACGATAAACATTTTCCATATATCAAAGTATCGATCGATGAACCATTTCCTCGAATTACCATTGTGCGTCGTCTGGAAAAAGATAAGGCACGCTATTTTGGACCGTTTACCAATGCAAAGGGGATGCGCAAAACGGTAAAATTCCTTTGCCGTTTATTTCGGATCAGAACCTGTCATCTAACGATCCCTCATCCATCGGGGAAAAAACAAAAAGTTTGTTTGGATTATCAGATCGGTCGTTGTCTTGGTCCCTGCGAAGAATTACAATCTGAACAGGATTATCGAAAATCTGTTGATGCTGCTTTGATGTTTTTATCCGGTCGTTCAAAAACGCTAATTGAAAAATTGCAAAAGACGATGACTTTTCAATCGAAGCGAATGAAATTTGAAGAAGCGGCTCATACTCGAGATCAGATAGATGCCCTTCAATCAATTTTTGATAAACAGAAGATTGATGCTGGCAAAATTATCAACCGCGATATTATTGCCTATGCCAGAGAGGGGCGCGAAACGGTAGTGGTTACTTTTCAGGTAAGAGAAGGTAATTTAATCGGCCGACAGCACTTTCAACTTCGTTCAGAGTTGGAGGAAGTTGAAACCGAAATTGTTTCTGCGTTTATTCGCCAGTATTATAATCGCCTGCCCGATTATCCGCAGGAGTTATATCTTCCGGTTTTGCTTCCGGATGAAAAATTACTAAAAAAATGGCTGTTTGGTATGGCAAAACGCAGAGTAAAAATATTTACACCCCAAAAAGGAGAGAAACTCCATCTGATAGATATGGCCGCAAGTAATGCACGTTTGCTACTTGATGAAATATTGATACAAAAGCAGAAACAGAAAGAACGTCTGACCGGATCGGTTTTGGCTTTAAAGGATGATCTTAATCTGTTAAACTCGCCAAAGCGGATTGCATGTGTTGATATTTCCAATACCGGTGAATCGGATGCGGTCGGATCGCTGGTTTATTTTGTTAATGGACATCCTCAAAAATCTGAGTACCGGCATTTTAAAATCAAAGAAGTTAAGGGACAGGATGATTTTGCCATGATGCGCGAGGTTGTCGGGCGGTATTTCTTCCGGCTTAAAAATGAAAACAAAACCCCGCCTGATTTACTTGTAGTTGATGGTGGTAAGGGCCAATTATCAACGGTTCTAAAAGAAATGAAATCACTCGGTTTTGATAAACAATTAGTGATCGGATTGGCCAAAAAATTCGAGGAGATTTATTTCCCGGAAACAAAAGAGCCCCGCACAATTTCAAAAGCATCGCCCGGTTTAAGACTATTAAAACAGATTCGCGATGAGGCGCACCGTTTTGCTATTGAATATAATCGAAAAGTGCGATCTAAAAGAACTATCAGATCATGGTTAGATAAACTTGAAGGGGTCGGGCCAAAAAGGCGGGAGATACTTTTGAAAACATTTGGTTCAGTCAAAAAAATCAAAATAGCTTCGCTTGAGGAGCTTTCTGAGGTTAAAGGAATTCCCAAAAGTGTAGCTGAAATCGTATACAAGGCATCTCATTAGAGAGCATAAGCGCTAAATCGAATCGAAAATAGTATAATAATATTAATTTCTGATTGCGTAATGTATTCTAATAACAATATTTGTAATATGCTTAGAAATAAAATTGAAAAAAAAGTATATACCGTCACTGCCATTACACGGCTGATTAAATATACGCTCGAAGAATCATGGCGATCGATCTGCATTGAGGGTGAGATCTCTAATTATATAAATCATCGCTCGGGCCACAGATACCTATCACTAAAAGATGAAAATGCGACTATAAGGCTTACTATCTGGCGATCGGTTGGACAGAGTCTGAAATTTGAACCGGAAGATGGCATGAAAGTCCGCGCCTGGGGTGATATTTCAGTTTATGAAAAAGGCGGTAGTTATCAATTAAATGTGCGAAAATTAGAACCGCTTGGTGTCGGCGAATTGGAAGTTGCCTTCAGACAACTGTATAAAAAATTGGATACTGAAGGACTTTTTGATGATTCTCTTAAGAAGCCGTTGCCCAATTATGCCCGCAAAATTGGAATTGTGACCTCACCGACCGGAGCGGCTATCAGAGATATTGTCCAGATCGCAAAACGGCGTAATGACACAGTTCAGCTTATTATATATCCTGCTCAGGTTCAAGGGGATGGTTCAGCCGAAAGTATTGTCTCGGGAATAGAATATTTAAATAGTAGGGACGATATTGATTTGATTATAATCGGGCGTGGTGGTGGATCACTGGAAGATCTATGGGCCTTTAACGAGGAAATATTGGTTCGTGCAATTGCCAAATCTGAAAAACCGGTGATTTCGGCGGTTGGACATGAGATTGACACAACACTATCCGATATGGTTGCTGATCTTAGGGCTCCAACGCCCTCAGCCGCTTCAGAATTAGCTGTTTGGGATAAAACGGAGTATGAAAATCTGTTATCTTCTTTAATGTCTCAGATGGATCATAATCTTGATGCTATTTTTGAGAGTGGTCGGTATCGACTTTCTAATTTGGCTCTTCGACCGGTTTATAAAAGGCCGGAATCAATGGTTTATGAGCGGCAACAAAGCT
>JAAERC010000316.1 GCA_024230695.1 Candidatus Zixiibacteriota bacterium | reverse complement strand
TGGATTTTTGGTCGATATAATAATATTACGAGCCGCGAGATGCGCTACATAATCAACCCGAGCCATCAGATCACGAACCAGCTCATAGTCAAATACCGAACCCTCAACAAATTCGTAAGCGATCCCCTCTTCGATATTTTTCCGGTCACCAGTAAAAAGATCATCCAGCACAATCACCTTACCGCCGTTGCGGACAATCCGGCCAACAATATTAGAACCGACAAAACCTGCTCCGCCTGTCACCAAAACAGTTGAACCGGTAAAATCAATCTTTATCATACTATTTTCCTTATTTTTTTATTCTTAAACCGAGATAAACAAGAGGTTTGGCTAATTTCCACCAATCAATAAATGGTCTCATCTTTGTGTACTGTTTTGTTTCCTGATGATAATAGATTGTAATCGGCACCTCTATAAATCGAATATTTTTATTCGTAATCGCCTTGAACAATATATAAGGTTCAAGTTCGTATCTGTCAAGCCACTCTTGATCGATATTTATATCGGGATAGTCAAACATTGTTAATCTAAACGCGCGAAACCCATTGGTGGCGTCGGTTATCCGCTTACCAACAAGGATCGATAACAAAAGCGAATACAACTGGGTGGTTATTTTCCGAAACGGTCGATCATTAACAACCCGCCCGCCTTTCATTCGTCTTGACCCCTGAACAAAATCAAATTCATTATTAACAACCAGCTTGACAACACTATCTATTTCTTTTGGTTCATGTTGGTCATCTGAAGACAGCACGGTGCAAATATCATAACTGTTTTGGATACCATATTTTATTCCGGTTCTGATAGCCGCCCCAACACCTTTATTTATCTCATGCCTTAAAACTAAAGCCCCGGCGTTTTTTGCCTCACCAGATGTATCATCAGTCGAGCAGTCATCAACGACTAAAATTGTATCATTAGAACCGGTTGCCAGAATCTTTTCAACAACCCGCCCGACCTTACCGGTTTCATTATACGCCGGTAAGACAATCAATATTTTATTATTCTTGGTGTTCATCCTCTTCAAGAGCTTCCTCTTTAAGTTGCTTCAACGACAGATGCTCTTTTTTCAGATAATAGAATCCCATCAGAGTAATTGGAATAAATTGCGCCGCATGCAAAACCAGCGAACACGAAACAGCGCTGTTGGTATCAATACCAAACCTGCTTAACGTAAAAACCACTCCGGCATGATACACTCCAATAAAACCGGGCGATGAGGGAATCAAAATCGATATCGAAACAACCACTAAAAGCACATATGAAGCATATATCGGCAGATCAAAACCGAATGCGTAAAAAATAAATATATTTGAGATTCCCATACAGAGCCAAATCAACATCGTATGTCCCGAGACCCAGATCGTCTCTTTCCATTTTTTCAGAAACAGCAACCCT
>JAAERC010000315.1 GCA_024230695.1 Candidatus Zixiibacteriota bacterium | reverse complement strand
TCATCAACATTAATATATGCCATCCAATGCGAAGGAACCTCTTTTGGAACATCATCGGGCATTCCCATCAATCCACCGGCATCTTTATCTCCAGCTTTGAGTAAAGTATAATCCATTCCCGGCATACCGCTATCAGACGCCTTCCATCCAAGAAGTTCGGTATAAAATTTGGTCGCAGATTTAGCATCGCGAGTCATCAACTCATTCCAACAAAATGTGCCATGTGTAGATTTTTCATTTGCCACAATAATTCTCCTTTTAAATTTTTTAAATGACAAACTATTATACGTATCATGACAGTTTTTGATAATCACATAATGTAATTTTATAATCGAATGAGATATAGGGAAAATAATTTCTTCCCTATTGGTATAACTAACAGTAAAATTGTGGGTAGCCAGAAAAGCGTAATTTAACTAATCAAACCGCTTCAAGTTCCGCATTTTTAGAAACCTGATTAAGCATCGGAATCTTTTTAGATGAAATACAAAGCTGGATAGCAAATGGCTGCTCATTTACTTCAAATATCAAAACAACGACCGGAACATCACGAGGATGCGCGATCTGATGTCCAAATCCTATTATCACGGTTGGGATTGCTATAGAAATTGAATTGCCCTTTTCATTCAGAACCGCTTTGGCCGCACCCGAAATCATATTGATGATCTCACCAATACCATCATGGAGATCTTCCGGAGTC
>JAAERC010000314.1 GCA_024230695.1 Candidatus Zixiibacteriota bacterium | reverse complement strand
CATATGCCGCCTCAACAATCACTCGGGCCGATGAGATCTGCCGCCAATTAGTAGGAATGCCAAGCCATCGATCCGATGTACCCCAGCGGCCCGGACCGATTAGCATATAAGGAATATCCTTTTCCTTAAAATACTCATTATAATCACCAACCTCCTCGGCAATCCGCATCGTTTCAGAACGATCAAAACTATCTGTTCTGACATACACAATATCTTGTATATCAGTTATCCGCCCATTACTTAACGCCTGCTCAGATTTACACAAAACATTATCCGTTTTTGTGTCATCAAATGATATATCTTTAAGCGTGGTTTCAACGGCCATCGGCCGGATCTGCAAAAACTGAAATTCATTCCTTTTATTTGGATCAGAATTAAGCTCGGCGGCAAATTCCATTTCCACTGGAACATTCATGGCACTGCTACCCAGCTGTAATAAGAATTTCAATATTTCATCAAGCGGGAATATTTTTGATTTCAATATCGGATCAAATGTAATGATCCGCGCCCCTTTACGTCCAACACCGGGATAGATACGGTCATTGTCAGCCGAATATGTCGATCCAATATACTTCAACACACCATGCTCATCGGCTTCGGTCATATGCAATTTTATCTGCCCGGCTTCTCCCCCCGGTTCAGGAAAAATATCTGGATTACGCATATCTATTGCAAAAAAGTCATACTGCGATTTCTTTAAATAATCCTGGGCAGTAGAAAATTGTGGTAATATTTGCGGATTGGATGGTGAGAAGAAAAGACAATTCTCTCCTTCCACAACTGTCCGGCCCATCCCGAGAGCAACATATGCAATCCCCTCTTCCGGTTTGATCCGCCCGATTGAATAAAAATTGTATGACCGCGCAATACCCGAAAGAACCGGATAAAAGTAACCATCATGGTTTTCACCGACAGTTTTTTGCAAAACTATTGCCATCTTTTCTTCTTCCGTCCGGTTACCGGTCGCCTCAATATAGTTTTTGGAATTTTTGAAAAACACTGAAGCATATATATATTTTATTGCCGCTTCCAATCGTTCTAATCGTCCATTAAACGATGTACAACTATTCGGTAAAAAATGCGTGTCAAAAATTCCGGCAAACGGTTGATAATGCGAATCCTCTAAAAGCGATGATGACCTGACCGCCAGTGGATAATCAGCCACTTTCAGATATGCTTTCAGATCCACCGTCAGATCATGCGGCAAACTGGCATTGATAAATGCGTCGGCTATCTCTTTATCATCACTATCCCCCAGTGCCAGACTGGTAAGATTATTACTTTCCATAAATTGGTCAAAACCGGAGGTCCCAATAACAGCCGATGATGGTACTGATATTTTTGCACCCTCAAAATCATTTTGAAAATGATACCGATTAAGCAAACTGTTGACAAAAGCCAGACCACGACCCTTACCGCCCAAAGAACCATTACCGATTCGGACAAAATCAGCTTGATTATCATAATGTTCGCGCGAAAAATCTGTCACAACACCGAGCTGTTTTTCATGTCTGAAATCTCGAAACGTATTTATCAAAAAATCACGCAATTTTTCATCGTCGTCGAATTCAGCCGCCTTTCTGGGACGGATCCGTAAAGCCAGATCAAATTCTGTGCGAGCCAACAACCAGTTGGAGTAATGATTATTATTAGCATGATATATCAACGACTTGGCATCTACCCAGCCAAAACATTTTTCCATCGCCCGAAAACTATTGGCGCGGGCAAGCTCGGTGCCATCAGGCATCTTAAAAACAAATTCACCAAAACCAAAATTATGAAAAATAAAAGCACTCAGATCATTGAGCAGAGTCGGTGATTTTTTATTCAAAAATGAAATACCATAGTTCTTAGCTATTTCCGCTTTACTGTCATCGGATGACTGCAATAAAATCGGAAGATCTTCTATCTCTTTTTTTAACTCTTGTACTAACTGGATCCCGGCATTGGAATCAGCTTTGCCATCTTTGGGAAATCGAATATCAGATATAAGCCCAAGTAAATATCTTTTATGTTTTTTGAATAACTCTAAAGCTTCCTCATAACAATCAGCCAACAAAATCTTTGGGCGGGCGCGCATTCGTAATAATCTATTGGCAGTGTTAAGACTCTCAGACATCAAATCGGCTGTCTGACGCATGATTTCGGTATATATCAGGGGCAAATATGATGAATAAAACCGGACAGAATCCTCGACCAGAATTATCACCCGCACCCCGACTAAAGCCGTATCAGCTTCGACATTTTTTTTATCTTCAATATATTTTATAATAGCCAAAAAGATTTGAGATTCACCGCTCCAGATAAACGCCTTATCAAATCCCAGATACCCGCCTTTTTCACGCATCAACTCCAGCTCACGAGTATGAAACGCAAGAAGAACAATCGGAATATCGGGCCAGATTTTTTTCGCTTTATGGCTAAAATCGGCTGAATCAATATCGCTTAACGAACGGAAAATTATTACTAAATCAAATTTATTCTCTTTTAATGCCTCAAGCGCCTCTTCGCCAGTGCCAACTCGTTTTATAGATGGGGCGTTGGACAGATTAAACTCAGCGTATTCGGACAAAACCATATACGCCAACTGTCCATCCTCACGCAGGATATACATATCATACAGCGATGAGACAAGCAGAATATCTTTGACTTTATACGGCATCAGCGAATCAAACCGCGCCGACCCTTTTTCAAAATCTTTTAAATCTATTTCAGGTTTCATATATTATTCTACGTCATTACTGTTATTTTCTTGAATGAAAAGTATTTGGTTGAGTGGAGAAAGTCAATTTAATAAATTACTGATGGATTGAGTCCTTGTAGGGCAGAACCCAAAGCGTAGCGACGTGATTCTGCCAATTATATAATTACGTGGGCCTTAGGATGGGTGGCGCACCCCTGCCAGGAGTAGTTTTTCATTGTTCTGTCAGGTCTTGGACGCCGAAGACGGGTGTGACCTGACAGTAATCAACCCTCAATAAATTCACTATCAAATCAATGTTGATTCATCCAACTCTATTTAATTAAGATGCGAATAATACAAAACCCAAAAATTACAATTTTACTACAACAAATCCTTACCAAAACCCCGTTTTGGCAAACAGCTATCAGCTGGTTACGAACCCATTTTCGTTGTAATTGAATGAAAGTGATGGATTTCGAGGAATTATTTAATTGGGAGAAAGAGGATATAAGCAAAAAATTTTTTATATGCAAAACGAAGCCATTTTCGTTGTAATTAATTGGAGGTGATAAGGTTACAAGGATTTTTGATGACTATAACATTAATTAGAAGCACCCAACAGCGCGAATGCAATAAAAAAGGCGGGAATGAAATTCCCGCCTTGATCTATTCTAAAATAGAATACTATCAGCTAATTAGACAACACCCTGGTCAAGCATAGAATCGGCGATTTTGAGGAAACCACCAATATTTGCACCCATGACATTGTTGCCTGGATCGCCATACTCTTCAGCTGTGTTCTTACAAGTCACATGAATTGCTTTCATGATGTTATGCAATTTCTCGTCGACTTCTTCACGAGTCCAGCTTAAACGCATGCTGTTCTGAGACATTTCCAAACCGGAAACAGCAACACCACCGGCGTTGGCGGCTTTGCCAGGGCCATAATGGATCTTGGCCGCGACAAATTTGTTAACTGCATCTGGTGTTGATGGCATGTTGGCACCTTCAGCAACGCAGTAGCAACCATTCTTAAGAAGAGCGTCGGCATCGTCGCCATTAAGTTCATTCTGAGTGGCACATGGAAGTGCAACGTCAACCGGAACATTCCAAACACCGGTACCTTCAAAGTATTTGGCTGATTTATATGTATCAGCATATTCTTTGATACGACCGCGTTTGACATTTTTCAGGTCAAAGACATAAGCCAGTTTCTCAGGTGAGACACCGTCTTCATCAACAATATAACCGGAAGAATCTGATAAGGTAACAACCTTACCACCAAGCTCGTTAACTTTCTCAGTAGCATACTGAGCAACGTTACCGGAACCTGAAACAGACACTTTCAATCCGTCAAATGCTTTACCCTTGGTCTTGAGCATTTCTTCAGCAAAGTAAACAGTACCATAACCAGTAGCCTCTGGACGAATCAAACTTCCGCCCCAATTCAAACCTTTACCTGTCAGAACACCTTCAAAGGCATTGCGGACACGTTTGTACTGACCAAACAAGTAGCCGATCTCACGACCGCCAACACCGATATCACCAGCCGGAACGTCTGTATTCGGGCCAATATGACGGCAGAGTTCAGTCATGAAACTTTGACAGAAGCGCATTACTTCAAAATCTGATTTACCTTTAGGATCAAAATCAGATCCACCTTTACCACCACCCATTGGGAGAGTAGTCAAAGCGTTTTTGAAAACCTGTTCAAATCCCAGAAACTTCAGGATACCCTGGTTGACACTGGGATGAAAACGCAGACCGCCTTTGTACGGGCCAATGGCGCTATTGAACTCAACGCGAAAAGCGCGATTTACCTGGACCTTGCCGGCATCGTCAATCCACGGAACGCGGAAAACAATCATTCGCTCTGGCTCTACAATACGATCTACTACTTTAGCCTCGGCGTATTCCGGGTGTTTGTCAATTACTGGTGACAGTGATTCTAAAACTTCATCGACGGCTTGGAGGAATTCATCCTCACCGCGGTTTTTAGCCTTAACAGTGGCCAATACTGATTCAAGATACTGGTTCATTTTACTCTCCTACAAACCTCTAATGTTAAAAGCTTGTTATTATTTTCACAAAGCCAGTCGAATATAATAGCTATTAATTTAATGTCAACAGGTTTTTTGTCAAAAATATCATCAAATTTAGGGAATAATAAATTAATTTTGAAATTATTTAACCTTATCGGAAACAAATATAGTAAATGGCCAAATTTAAGCAAATTTTGGAGAAAATTACGTTGGATTTTCCAATTCCTATTAAAGAAAAGAGGCTGCAAGTGCGTCTAATTTTACTACTACTAATCAGTTTTATATTACTGGTATCAACAGTTTTGGCCCAATCAGATACGACATTTACCGTTACTCATTATTATGCTCATGGATTACAGGCATATCAGGCCGGTGACTTTGAGTCTTTTAAAAACAGCTTTATTGAGGCCAATAAATTACGCCCCACCAATCCGGCCATTATCTATAACATGGCTTGCGGTTTTGCCTTGACCGGCGATGATGAAAAGGCTGTAGATCTATTGAAAATATTGGCTGATAAAGGCATTGATTTTGGAGTCGATCAGGACAGCGATTTTAATTCATTAAAAGACAATAAAGGATTTGGTGAAATCATCAATAAACTAAAATTGATTCGCAGGACTATCAATAGAAGTACAATTGCATTTACTATCCCCGAAAAGGATCTAATCCCAGAGGGGATTGCTTACGATAGAAATAATAATCGTATTTTTCTAAGTAGTATATATAAAAGAAAAATCATCAGCGTTGACAAAAATGGGAATTTTAAAGATTTCATTACTGAAAATCAATATGGCCTTTATTCAACTCTGGGCATGGAAGTTGACCCGGTTCGGAATAACCTTTGGGTTTGTAGTGCCGCCTTGGATCGAATGAATGGCTATACCAAGTCCGATTCGGGAAAATCGGCAATTCACAAATTTGATTTATCGGGGAAATTAATAAATGTGTATCCATCGCCCAAAGATGAAAATCATGAATTTAATGATTTAGTTATTAACTCAGTTGGTGATGTTTATTTTACAGACAGTAGAACAGGGCAGATATTTTTAATTCATCATATACGAGATAGCATCGAGTTGCTTTATGATGAAGGATTATTTCTCGGTTCCAATGGCATCACGCTATCCTCTGATGAAAACATATTATTTGTCGCGGCCTATTCCGAGGGTATTTATACTGTTGATCTGGAAGATCTAAGCTACAAACTTATTTCTACCCCTGATAATTGCACTCTATACGGGACTGATGGTTTATATTTTTTTAATAATGCTCTTATTGCTGTTCAAAATGGTTTACAGCCGAATCGTATCGTAAAATATGTATTGAATGATAATTTTGACATTGTAAATAATTGTGAAATAATTGAAATGAATAATGAGCTGTTTGCCGAACCCACGACAGGAGTTATTGCTGGTGACAGCTTCTACTATATCGCCAATAGTCAACTTAGGTCATTTGATCCTGAAGGACATATCTTCACAAAAGATCGCCTTACTGATATTTATATATTAAAAACAGAATTGTAAATTAATTATTTGTATTGCTGTCTATTTGTGCGGATAAATAAATCCGGGTTCCCAATAATATAATAATATCATTGAATTGATTTTTTTCAGTTTATTCCGCTTGCCAATGAACATATATATACTTAAATTCAAACCTATTAAGTAATATACATATTCATTCTGGGGTATATGATGGTTTGTAAGGCATCTCATAATTTCATATTAGTAACATTTTCAATTATACTTATTACCGTTTTTTATTCAACTGGCCATACAGAGCCCAAATGGCTGAAGGAGGTTATAGAATCGGCAGTTGATGTTAAAGTCGACAAAAAGGCACCGGCTATTGTCATTTTTGATGAGGAGCGTGTAATTGTCTCAAAAAATGGTAAGTCGAAAAACCGCGGTCGATTTGCCATAAAAATATGCACATCCTCTGGGATCAGCAAAGGGATATCAAGAATCAATATTCATTCGGCAAGAAAAGTCAAAAATCTCAAAGGCTGGTTAATTAAACCGAATGGTCAAAAAATAGATTTAAAGAAAAAAGATATAGTAACTATCGACCTTCAAAATGCAGCCGGTTACTATGGTGACAGTAAAACGGTTGTCGCCAAATTTTCTGATGTCGAAGTCGGAGACATAATCGGTTATGAATATAATGTAATTGAAAACGAACCCTGGTGCAGTTATAATCATGCCTTCATTTTTCAGGCAGATCTACCAACACTGCAATCTCATTTTATTGTAGAACTTCCAGAAGGATGGACTTTGAACGAGTCGTGCCAAAATATTGACTCAATTAGTCGAACAGTTAACGATAACATCTACGAGTGGAAATTTGGATCTCTTCCTTATAGAAAAGAAGAACCATATATGGTCGATTGGACATATATAAACCGCCGTATAGATGTCAGCTTCTTTGATCCGGAAAAGGATAATCTGCATTTATTCGACGATTGGGGTTCTGTTGCGGATTGGGCATTTATCAAATTTTCGGAAAGTATTGATATTGACAGTACAATTATAAAGAGTGTTGAAACAATAAAATCCTCATCACACTCGCCCACGGAGTTGATTCAGGGGATTGCGGTTTATGTTCGTGATCAGATAAGATATGTCGCCGTTGAAATAGGAGAAGGGCGTTACAAACCAAGGGAAGCTACCCGGACATTATCGAATCGTTTTGGGGATTGCAAAGACAAAACAACATTGATGATTTCCATGCTCAAGGCCGCCGGTGTTGTGGCTTCGCCCGTCCTGGCCGTTATCGGTGATGAAATTGACGCCGAATTCCCCTCACCCTATCAATTTAATCATGCCATAGTGGCCATAAAACTAGATAGCTCAATATCGCAACCATCATATTTATCGGCTTCTGTTAACAATTGGCTTTATTTTGATCCTACTAATCCGGCCTCCTCGCTTGGAGAACTACCCGTACCGCTTTACAATTCAAAAGTATTGCGAGTATCTGAAAATAATTATGAATTAATAACTTTGCCACCATTAATACCAGAACAATATCTTCGGAAGTATTTTGCAGAGGCCAGACTTGGATCAGATAATTCTCTTACGGCCCAGGTATCTATAATTGATTATAATCGTAAAGGTTCAAATACAAAATATCACCTAAAAACAGAATCTATCAAAGATCAAATAAAAATCTATCAGAAACGCTTCTCAAGAGCAATGCAAAACCCAAGACTATCAAACTTTATTAGCAGCTCCGGAGATGATTCAAGTCAAGTCAGCTTTCTTTTAAAGGCTGACAATTACGCATCAGAAGCCGGTAATATGTTAATGATGAGTCTCGATTTTTTCCATGCTGGTCAAGAATTAGGCAAATTGGAGGACATACGTCTCCACCCAATTACATTTGGGGACCCTGGCCTATACAAAACCGAAATACTGTGGGCACTTCCCGAAGGATGGCAATTTGACAGCGAAGACTCAATTATCGCTGATTGCAAAATTGCAGAACTAAAATCTGTTTCAAAACTAAAAGAAAAGACATTGGATTTCAATTCCAGCTATAAATATTTAGGCGGATCGATACCATCGACGGAATATAAAGCTGGTTATGAGTTTATCAAAAAACGTAAATCAGCACGAGACATAATTGCCATTATTAATAAAAAATGAGGTGACAATGTGAGTAAGCATTTACATAACGTAATAATCATAATGGCAATAATCATTATGGCTTTTGCCACAACAAGTGCCAAAAAATTTAAAATAAGCTCTTTTGAATGGGATGAGATAAACGATACTGACTGGAATATTGTCGAAGATTCAGCCAAAAATATTTTTGATGCCGCTATGATTTTTGAAAAAGTAGTCGATGATGAAGCCCAATTGTATAAGCAAAGATGTTATCGAACTATTTATCATCGAATTAGAATCCTAAATGAGGCCGGACGTAAATGGGGTGATGTAGAAATTCCTTTTTATTCAACCGACCAGAAAATCGAAAATATTCAGGGCCGAACTCTGCTTTCCGACGGCACAATAATCGAATTGGAAGAACAACATGTATTTGAAAAGGAATCTATCAGAAGTAAGAAGATTAAATTTAACCAGATTACTTTTTCAATGCCGGGCGTCACAGATGATTGCATCATAGAATATATGATTAAATATCGATCCGAGTTTCATATAAACCATTGGATGATTCAAAAAGAGATCGCTTTAATAAAGGGTGAATACCGATGGAAGTTTTATGCAGGAGCAAAAGGGTCAGAGTTTGCCCAAGCAATGGTTCATTATAATATGGGAACACCAAACTTTCTATGGCTTAATTGCGGTCCAGAAAAATCGGTTAAACATCTGCCGAATTTGAAAGAAACCAAAGAAATGTTGTTTGAAATCAGCAATGTCCCCCCTTTTGAAGAAGAACCCCACATGGTCCCAGGCTCCTCATTAAAAGCAAAACTTGTATGTTATTATGGATCAAATGATTCCCCTGCGGCATATTGGGGAGACAAATCGACAACTATTAATGACAATGCCTTGTCCTTTTGCGAAAGAGATAAAAAGATCAAGAAAATAACTCAATCTTTTGAACAATTGGAGACCGATAAGGAAAAAATAATAGCCGCTTATAATTGGATCACTGATAATATTCTCAATACAGCTTATGATGATCTCTTGGATAAAAAGGGCAAAAAGCAGGAGCCAAAAGAAAATGAATCTATCAATCAAATTATAAAACGAGGGTATGGCGATCGAACAGATATTAATCGTTTATTATTTGATATGCTTCGGGAAATGAACATAGATGCCAAAATGTCATATTGTTTGGACCGCAGTGAGGATATATTTGTTTACGAATCAAAATACTGGCAGTTTGATGCTTCACTGGTAGCAGTCCCATCCGGTGATAAAATTTATGATTATTACATCCCCAGCTATAAGTTTATGACACCCGGCTCCCTGC
The DNA here is from genome assembly GCA_024230695.1 of Candidatus Zixiibacteriota bacterium. The sequence goes on along the minus strand of JAAERC010000314.1, from coordinate 1,064 downwards.
CTTGGTTTTACGAAGGCGTTCTTGTCCTTTTGGGAGGAGGCAATGATAATTTTGCCACGATTCCTTTTTCTTCGGCATCATCAAACAGTATCAACAGAGTATATAATTTAAATCTCTCATCTGATTTTGAGATATCCGGTTCTATTGCCATGAATCTATATGGCCAAAATGCCCGAAGAATAAGGATTTATCTGGAAGATAATGACAGCACTGAATATGAAACGTTGCTCCATGATAAGTATATTGATCAATACAATAGCGCCGAAATTAAGTCATTCCAAATGGAAAACTATAATAATATAGACGAGATGCTTAAGTTGAAATGTAAAATTGAATATCCCGATTTAACAGCACAAGGGAATCGGATACTATTGAAGCCTTTTGATTATCTTAGGAATTCCGATAGTCCGTTTTTTGCGCAAGAACGTAAAAAATCAATATTATTTAAATATGGTCACCAATCGAGAGAAAGCGCTCAAATTGAGTTACCAGAAGGCTGGGTTGTTGAGGCACTTCCTAATGATACTATTTTTGCAAATATTGCCGGGGAATGTGGAGTCCAATTTAATAATTTTGGAAATATACTAAACGTTCAATCATATTTTATACTGCAATCACCATTTTGGACAGCTGATCAATATTCTATTATAAAGAATCTATTTCAAACTCGAGAAGATTTAAGCGATTTAATTATTGTCCTGAAAAAGCAGGATTAGTTGACTATCAATAATTGAACCTTCGCCGGACATGATAGTTTTTTACAAATTCTTTCTACAAATTAAAAAGCCGGGTGATTTAGACCACCCGGCTATAATGATTCTACGGTAAAATTAGAAGTTAATTTTTCCTGTAAAATACTGATTGTTATCGAAGAATTCGGTTTGGTTCCAGGAGTACTCAAATGTTACTTCAGTATCCCCAAAACTAAATACCGCACCTGCTCCGAAAGTCAATCCATACAGATAATCAACCTGATCATCATCGAGAGTATATCCACCTCTTATGAAATACTTTTCATCATAGGCGTACTCAAATGCGCCACGGAACAGATCTTTGGAAAAGTT
>JAAERC010000313.1 GCA_024230695.1 Candidatus Zixiibacteriota bacterium | reverse complement strand
TTGTGGTATTTTTCGATCAGAATTATTGAGATATTTGTTTGTAAAACGTTGGTTCTTTTATATTCAAGTTTACATAAGGAGCAAATTGGATATAATTAAAGGGGAAGATTTTATACAAGGCTATTTGGCAACCAGCCCTAATTCATTATCAACTGATCGACATTCCGCTTGATTTGCTTAAACTTATTGCAAGCATTACAGTTGTGCCTGTGGGTAGGCGGGCAGGACGAAAGAGTATGGCGGCTAATGTTTACAAGCAGGGTGAAAAGGTATTTCGAGTACATTTTGACGGGGCGGATGGCAAATGTCAGATTCACAGATTAGCGGTCAACCAGTGTCGAGTCTTGCTCGAATGGAATCAGCCATTATAGAGAGGCTATGCTGCTTATTCGCACTTGTTAGACTTGCGGAAAATTAGCCAGTAACAATGATGGCGTCGGGTGTGGTGCGCTGTTTTCCACCTGGGAGAGATGATTGGGCCTTTTCTAATCTTTATGATGCAATCACAAGGGCAGAATCCAACCTCTGCGGCCGCGGCGATAAAATCAATGTGGGCCCACTGAAAACGGTGTCCATGCACATAATCAGTAATTTTGCAGAATAAAATGCCTTCCGGTTTGAGAATACGATAGGCTTGTTGCGCAAACGGTGGATAAAGATGCGAAAAATTGTAGTTATTTTTGGCTGATGATTTTAGAACAAGACCAAAGCGGGTGTTAAAATCTTTAGATTTGTCTTTCCCCTGGTTAGGTATATGTGGCGGGTCAAACACAATTACATCAAAATGCTCATCAGGAAAGGGCATATGTAGATTATCTGTCACAATATTAGGGCGATGTTTGGCTTCTATATCGATCCCGATAACAGGACGTTGACTGCCTCTCCAAAAACGTCCGGTATTGACTGTCGCATCCAAAATGAGGCGTGGCCGCTCTCTGGGATAAAAATCCAACATTTTTTCTAATAATTCTGCGTCTGCGCCCTCCCAAACAGAGGAAAGCGGCTGATAACCTGTCTCAAGTTGCTCTGGCTGATTATCCAAAGTTGAATCAGTTTGCTGCGGTATTAACTCTAACTGTTTAGTTTCAAGAGGATTCATTGTACGACTTCCGGGGTTGGTTAACTCTGCTTGATAAGATTTTATTATTTAATTCATAGCCTGCATAGTATAGCATACTACACTTTATAGTGTCAAAATCCTCTGTCCCCTGTCTAAAAATAAGCATTTGGAAAGATAGCT
>JAAERC010000312.1 GCA_024230695.1 Candidatus Zixiibacteriota bacterium | reverse complement strand
GGCTATCATATCCTTATCTTCAAAGGCTCCGGCAACAATGTCCTGTATATAAGTTTCATCCTCAAATTCAATTCCCGGTCCAACATTGGTGGCAATAATCGATATCATACTTACAATACGTTTATCCATATCGCCGTGTAATTGATTTTTTGTCTGGATAATTGTTTGAAACATTAAAAAACCAAGTGAGATAGTCACCAGTGCAAGAATTAGAATAAGAATTTGAGTTTTTATTGATAGTGATTTCATTATTTGTTCAAATAATCCATAGTTGTTTTTATGCAACTCTAATGGTTTCAGACTTTTCTCATATTTCCCCACCTTCATCTATATTTCGGCAGAATTAAAGAATATATTACTATCCTATCATATATACTGATACAATAAGTTGTTGTATTGTAGTGATTTACAGGGGCGAGGCGGAGGTGCGAGTTATTTTTCAGGATAAAATAGAATTTTTTTTAATAATACGATATAAATTCACCCAAATGTTTGGCAATATGAAATGATTTGAAACATATAATCGTTCGTCAACAGGAAATTGATATTATGAATTATTGTTTATAAATTAGAAAAGGCGGACACCCTCTGTAAGCTTGTAAGGAAGAGCGTCCGCCCGAATGGAGCGTGTTAGAGATATTTATTTTTTAAAAGTAAAAGGCGGCTCCAAGTTTGATACGAGTGGCATCAAGATGTAAACCGTCGCTTACCGTTTCAAATTCATTGAATGTATTGTAATAATCATTATCGAGTTCAAAGAAATACCATTCATGTTGCAAAGTAAGCCCCCATTCGGCCAGAAGGCTGAAATGTTTGCTTAAAAACCATTCTGTTCCTACTGCCGCCTCAATACCGAGTCCCAATTTTGTACTGCTTTCGCTATATATTTCATCATAATAATCAAAATAATTGTCATTATAATATACCAGCACAACATCTGGATCGATTTCATTGATACTTAGCCTGGGTCCCGCACCCCAAAAGAATTGAAAATTATTATCCGGGTTGGGACAATAAAGATATTGAAATGACAAATTGGCTCCGGTAAAATCAAATCTGCTATTATCATCAAGATCGATTGTTATCCGACCCGATTCAATTGAACTACGCCGGATATAATCGACCTCATGCCCCTGAAAACCAAGATTAAACCTTACTGCAGTATTCTTTGACGTTTGACGTTTTAGCGAAAACCGAATTCCAAAATCATCGTAATTTTCTATGTTTTCATCGTCATTCCCATCAAGAGCGATCTGAAGACCCCATGGATAATTTTTTTGAGTGTTATACGTATGATTGTTCTTTTTCTTACTCTTACTTCTGAATTGGACTGCCAAAGATTGTTGGCTGAAAAAGACCAGTATCATAAATGGTATCAGCAGTAAAATTGTTCTGTTTTTAAATAGATTTTGCATATTGTCCCTTCTTTTCTATTCAACGGTTTTGTTTCTATTTATTAAGAAGTATCAAACGATGTGCCAAACTTCCGAACTCGTTGATATAATGCAAGTTATAAGCAGCTCAAAGAATATGAGACTATATAATTGCATAATAATTGTTCGTTTTAATAAATTCAATGCCCAAAAATAAGTAGTCTGATTTACGCCGCTATCAATCAAATCATTTGTAATTGAAACATTAGTAATACAATTTCGTAGTTAAAAGAAACATTAATTATGGGAGGATTTGATGTCGGCATTTGGGAAAATATCAATCTATGTTCTAATGGGACTTCTGATTATTAGTCTAAGTTCCTTTGCTAATCCAAAAAGAGAAATTGTCAGAGAATTTGACAAAAAGGAATTGGTATCGTTAAAAACTGTTTCCGGCGATTGTATTATTAAAACAGGTAAAACTGACAAAATCATCGTCAAAGTTACAAACGAATATTCACCACGAGATTCTTTTGAACCCAGATTTCGTGAACAAAATAATTCTCTGCGTATAAAAGAAAAACTGTATGGGTCAAATCGCGGAAGTGCGACTTGGATTATTACCGTTCCCGAAGGTACCGAAATTGATTTTTCATCGGCATCCGGCGGAATAATGGTTCAGGATTATACTGGAGAAATTCGTGGTAATACCGCCTCAGGTGACTATGAGATTCTCAATTGCAAAGGGCTGTTTCGTCTGAATACCGCATCAGGCTATTATGGGATAGAAAACTGTCAGGGCGAATTTGATATTAATTCCGCTTCAGGAGATATTGACGCTCATGACTTGGTTATTACAAATGAGTCAGAATTTAATACTGCCTCTGGAAATGTAAAAGTTTCCCTTGGTTCTACTTTGGAACATGATCTTAATATTAGTACTGCTTCGGGCAGAGCGGTTCTTGATTTCAAGGGTAATAAAATTGTGGGTTTTTTTGAGATGACAGCAAAATATGACCATGGCCGGATTGATGCACCTTTTGAATTTGATGATGTGGAAAAATTCCGTAAACATGGCCAGCGATATATCATGAAAAGTTTCACTAAAGAAACCGATGAACCATTTATTTCAATAGAAACCGCATCGGGTCGCGCTACCCTTAGAGAGTAAAACGACTGATTAGGTAATCAAATATGGCCGAAAGAGTTTGTCCGGTATGGGTTGGTTATTTATTAGCCAGCCCTCTTCGAAAATTAATTGAAAACCCAGATAAAATATTATCCGATTATATCAAACCAAACATGACTGTTCTTGATGTTGGTTGCGCGATGGGATATTTTACACTCGCGGCGGCAAAATTAAATTCCCCGGGTGGCAAAGTTATTGCCGTTGACCTGCAACAAAAAATGATAAATTCCCTTAATCGGCGTATTTCTCGAACCAATTTGACAGATAGGATCGAAACCAGAGTATGTACTGAAAACAGTCTCAAAATCGACGATCTTATCGGACAAATTGATTTTGCTTTGGCATTCTATGTTGTGCATGAGGTCCCTGATCCCGAAAAATTATTTAACCAGATATATAAATCTCTAAAACCAGGTGGTCAATTTCTGATAGCCGAACCACGCGGACATATTACAGCAGATCAGTTTAAAACTTCAATAGACCTCGCTCTAAAAACCGGTTTTGAATTTATTGAAAATCCCAAAATCAAACGTGCCAGAACTTGTTTGCTTCAAAAAAACTAAATAGTTTTATTATAAATTCGTATATTAATATGTGATTCACAATTGATCTGTCTATTTGTTAATTGATTTAATTAGAGATATTTTCACAATCTAAAAAAGGGAGATAATATGAACGGTTTCTGTCACATTGAGATCCCAAGTAAAGATATTGAAAAGGCAAGCATATTCTATAATGCCGTTTTTGGTTGGGAAACTCAGATGATCCCTGAGATGGAATACGCCATGTATAAAACTCCATCAGGTATAGGCGGCGGGTTTAATAAACATCTTGAGATAAATGCCAAAGGCGGAGTAGTGCTGTATATCGAAGTCGAAAGCATTGAGACAACACTAAGCGCAATCGACAAGAATGGCGGTAAAACAGTTCAGGGGAAAACCGAGATATCTCCAGAAATGGGATATTTTGCCCTGTTTGCGGATGCCGAAGGCAATAGCCTTGGAATATGGGCCAAAGGCTGATCGATTCTGTATTACTGCCGGCACATTAGTCGGCAGTATTTTTTATAACTATCTTTTTTGTCAACTGATTCAATCATTGACATTTTACCTATATCAACATTAATTATTTGGAAACAGATTTGTTTGCTTTAAAAGTTTCCTGTTGTCTAAAAATTAATAGGAGGTATAAACATATGACCGATGATACAACTCCGACCAAACCGGTTAACAAAAATGCTCTCTGGATAATAATTACAATCCTGCTGATGGTTGGTAATATCTTATTACTAATCAGCCTGATGAGTACCAAAGCCGACCTTGAACGGTTTTCTGAACCGGCCGATGAAATATCCAATTTGGATATCGAACTATCCGACTGCCGTGTCCGTCTCGATGATGCCACTGCGCGCGAAAAAGATAAGGATCGACAAATTACCAGGTTAGAAAACAAGAATAAAAAACTCAAAGATGAAGTCAAAGGGATGTCTGGACTCTCAAGCCAGGCTATCAGAAAATTTAAAAATAGCGGTCTCAATAGACCAGAGCTGGAAATAATTGATGATCTGATGAAACATCCCAACTTGATCCCTGTTAAATCAGGTTCTCTTGATGGTATGAAATTCTATGAAAAGAAAAAGGTTTTTATCCTGAGTGAAAATCTTGTTTATGCTCATTTCAGCGATGGTACAAAAAACGGTACAATGATTCTGGAGTATAGTGTCACCAGCGATGGCCGGATATCGTGGGTCCCAATAAAAGCCTACGAAGGCGGTAGTTTCTAATAGATAAAGTTTGATGCCCCTCGTGACCTGATATCATGTCATTGCGAGGATGTTTCGACATTTAAGTCGAAACGACGTGGCAATCTCAATTTATTTGTTTACTTGAATAATATGTTTATCAATTATTAATCTTTACCGGGAGGAATAATGCGTAGGCTGGTATTTTACTCACTTATATTTGTGGTAATAGGATTGCTTGTTGGAGGTTGTGTTAGTAAAACTAAACAAATTAGGCAAGAACGAGTAAATGATTATATAGTTAGCTCTATTGATTGGTTAGGACATTCAGAGTGCCTTCCAAAGAAAGAAAAGCTTTGCAGTGTGTATTTTGGTATTGAAAAACATAGCCACAGATTAACCGGTGAATTGAAATACTTTGTTACTTTGACATATGGGTCCTTAGCACCTAGTGAGTATCTAATAAATGAAGGAGATTCATTAACTATTATAGTAGATGGAAATAGTAATATATTGAATTGTGCGCAATTTGGGAAAACTATCTCTATAGAAACACGTCAATCGCCACTGGTCTTCGAATTCTCAAAATTTAGGGCCGACAAAGCATTAGTCAGTGATTTTGCCGTAGCCAAAAGTGTTGAAATCACAATACATGGTCGGCACAAAACTTTAACCGGTCAATTTCTTGAAGAAGATTTCGTTAATATTAAAAAGTTTTATAAAAAATACATTAAATAGCCAAAGTAATTGTAGGGCGGGATCCCTGCGATCCCGCCAAATAATAGATTTCGTAGGTCAGGGCCGCGCGCTCCTAACAATTAATCGTGGGCGGCAGATGTCCACATCTGCCCGCAAATCAATCAACTAATTCTCTTTTGTTTTACAATAATTAAACATATATTACTCTATATTCGTTATAAAATAAACGAGGGGAAGAGTATGAAATTTATTAATGCAATTATAATTCTATGTTTTGTTTTCAATACAGCAATTGCCTTAGATAATGCCATAAAATCTACAAAAGATGCACTAACAAAAGCAAATCAATATTTTGGAATTGGTGAAATCGATGGATATTCGAGGTCAGAGAATGTAAGTGCTGAATTGGTAGTAAATAATGATGATAAAACACCATATTTACACAGATGGATAAATGGAAATAAAGTCTGGAAAATTGTTTATCTAGATGTACCTTATTATAAAACACTTGATCTATTTTCTTTTGAGGAAGAAATATATATTACGTTTGATATCTTGATTGATTATAAATCTGGAAGGCTTCTCAAAATTTGGTCTCGAATAAAGGACACATCAGCCATAGTTAGGCGCGCTCCTGATATTGATGTCTATGAAGCAAAACTATTTCGGAATTTTGAAGGACTCCCGGATGTTGAGCCATATCCTTTCTTTGAAGTGTTAAAACAAGGCAAAATAGATATTACTAAGTCTATCGAATTTGAAGCTGTTTACATTTTACAAACTATTAGAGATACATCAACTATTCCATATTGGCATATTACTTTACATGACTTCTCTCATCCTGTATCAAGCCCATCAGGGAAGACGGGTATGGCTTCATATACGTGTGATCATACATTTAATGGAAAAACAGGCGAACATCTAAGTAGACAGTGTGGCGGAAAACCTATTAAAAGGGATCAAAAGCCAAAGTAGGTCAGGAGCGCACAGCTCCTGATCTACGAGATTCAATATTTGTTATAAAATAAACGAGGGGAAAGGTATGAAATTTATTATTACTATTATAATTATATGTTTGATGTTCAACATAACAATTGCCTCAGATAACACAATAAAATCTGTCGATAAGGCGGTTGCAAAAGCTCTGGAGTATCTTGGATTCTCTGATATGGAAGGATTTGATGCAGATTCCAGTTTCGAGAAAGCATCTATTGTAAATATATCTAACGATAAAACACCATTTTTACATGAAAAAATAAATAATCGCGATATTTGGAAGGTAACCTATAAAGATATTGAACTATCTCCACATAGGGGTTATCCTGATTCAGATGATTATCTTAGAACATTTGATGT
>JAAERC010000311.1 GCA_024230695.1 Candidatus Zixiibacteriota bacterium | reverse complement strand
TGTATTGCCTTATTAATATTATCTAAAGCCAACTCTAATCGACCGACTTTGATGTAATACATAGCCAGAAATCTTAGATAGTCAGCATTAAATTTATTCGGTTTGATTAATTTAACAAACTTTTTGGCCTCTTCCAAATCGCCAGCAACAATGGCTTTGAACGCACTGGATATATATCGATCCTCCATAAACTCTCTGTTCCATACGGCCGTTATGGAATCAAATTTATCTTTATATCCGTTCTCTCTGTAATATCCAGTCAAAATTGTTATTGATGATTGAGATCTTTCCATATCTAAATCTATTAAACTTTCAATATATTTTTCTGAAGCTTTGATATTTAAACTTGTCAACAAAAATGGAACTGAATAGATTGATAAAATCATCGCTATTGATATTATTAATCTTTTAAAATATTGCAGATTATTATTCTTAAACAATGTTACTGCAAACAGCATTAATGATAATCCGGCTAACGAAAAAAGATCCCAATCTCTCGGAAATCCTATTTTGGGATCGATTACAAACATAAATAATAACGAACCGCCTGCGCCTAATCCGGTAAATATAGCGGTCTTGTACTTGAAAATATTCCTGATGTTATTGCCAGCCATCAGTAATAAAAGGAATAACAACGGTGAGAGCAATATAAGCTCATTGATAATATCCAGTAAATGCGGAAGACTCAATATGGCATATTCAGGCGAGGCAGGTTTGCCATTATACAACGGCAGAAAAATATCCTCGACGGCTAAATTGGTTGTGTATTCATTAATCAGAAAAAGCAAACATGAAACAAAGAGTAACGCAAACACGCTCCAAATAATTATTTTGAAACGATTATAAAAATTCAAACCTTTACCATTTGCAAATGACAAATATATAACAGCCGGAATAAAAACGCTCATCTGGACATGAAGGATTATTCCAATTATTAAAAATAACCACGTTAGAAATAACCCCCTGGAATATCTCAAATATTTCAAACCAAAATAAATAAGGCCGGACATAAGGACCCAGACAACTGGATAATATTCAGCATAGCCAAAAAACAATAACATCCCACCGGAAAATGTAGCCGTGGTAAAAACAATAAATCTCTTTAGATTGTTTTCTGATGCAATTTTAGCTATTAAAAATATGAAATAGATAGTGACGGCTCCTGAGAAAATTGAAACAACCTGAAAAGCAAGTAAAGCGGTCTCCTTATCAGGTGGCCCAAGTAACTCCCTGATAGACCACATAACGCCCAGGATTCCAATTTCACTCCACTTAGTGAGCATCCCCATTTCAGTGCCAAGATTTTCAATTACTCGATACCCATCACCAAGAAAATGCGTCGGGGCGGTAAAGATGGCAAATAATGAAGTCATTATGGCGATAAACACAAAACGGTACAGATATCTATGCCTGCCATCAATAAACTTATCAGAAAACCAATTGGTTAACTTCTCCCCCGCCTTCTCTGATGAATTAATAAATGGTATAACAAGCGCAAGAGAGGCAATGGCAAAAAAGACGTAATTATAAATATCTGGCAGAAAAATAAGATGATTAAAACCCCAGGTTCTTGACTCCGGATTTATTATTGGAATAAAACGAATCAGAATCAAAACGATTAGATAAATATAGGCCAGCCAGAATATTTTATTTCTATTATTATTTTCAATCATATTTTGTTACACGTCCATTGAACAATATAACTAAATATATATAATATAGATCTGTAATTAAAGACTAAAGTGTAAAAGAATCAGTTTATCAGGCCATAAACGAGGCCGTGCGATGTTTATAATTACGAACAATATAATCAATTCCGCCAATAACAACTAATGTCGCAATCACCATCAAAACCAAAGAAAAATCAAAACCTAAATCAGTGGTCAATGAACTTACCTTGGATATTATGACGCGATTAAAATATTCCGAGACTGCTGTCACACGAAACGCTCGAATTAATGGTTCCAGATTGACAAAATAAATAACAGAAGCAACCGCGGCGATAAATCCCAGCAATGCATAAACTGGAGCAGGAACAGCCAATGGTTGCTTTTTGACTTCTACTTCCGAAGCTTCACTATCAACCTGCGCTATTTTAGACATCACTGCCTTGGAAAAATCGGGTGAGAGTTCCGGAATTGAATCAACCTCAAGTTCAGTATATAATAATTTATATTGTTCTAAACGAGCCGAACAAATTGGACAGTTATCAAGATGAGAACTTATTTCGGATTCATTATCGCCAAGATTTTTATCAAGATAATCCTGTAAAATCGAATCTGTCAGATGTTCTACTGCCACAACTCCTCCTGATTATAAGAGGCCGAGAGTTGCTGTCTCAGCATCTTCCTTGCCCTGAATAGATAACTTTTCACGGTGCCCTCGGGCATCTTTAGTATTTTACCTATTTCGGCATAATTATTTTCATCTAAATGATACAAAGTTATTATAGTTTTGTAAACAATTGGAAGTTTATTTATTTCATCTCTCAGTAAACCAGATATTTCTGTATGTTCAGCATTATCATCCGGTTTTTTTCTCAAATCAACTGTACTTTCAGTCGCTTTATCAAAAGCTTCATCTGCAAGAGGAAGTGACTTTTTACCAAGAAAATCCAGACATCTGTTGGTAGCTATCCTGCCGATCCAGGTCGATAATTTGGCATCGGCCCGAAATGACGACAGATTCTGATAGATTTTAACAAAAACATCCTGACAGATATCTTGCTGATCCGAAATATTTGGTATCATTCTGTACACAATATGATTCACCAGCCGGCCATAATCCCGAATAATACCCTCGAAGGCATCGGTTTCGCCGGCTAATATCCTCTCTATTAAGGACTTATCATCCTCTTGGATTTCCTTGCTTTTGTGAGGTCTTTTACTTTCCACATCATTCTCTATAATATAGGACTTTGACAGGCAAATAAAGTTGCAGGTATTTTATAAATAAATTCTGCAACATTTTATTTATATTGCTGTCTATTTTTATGAAGGTAAAAAATGATAAGAAGAAATAACAGTAAAATTAATAAAAGGAGGTCTTATGACTGCAATGGAAACACTGGCTGAATTGGCCCCGGTATTTGTTATCTTTCCGGTAATAGCCTATATAGTCAAGATGTCGCTCAATTATGCTACCCGTAAGAAAATGATTGAAAAAGGCTTAGTTGGCGAAGAAGCCGCCAAGATGTTTAAATTCGATTCCGAAACTTTTCTGCCATCATCACTTAAGTGGGGATTAGTTCTGACTTTTGTGGGAGTTGTAATTGTAGTATTACAGGTTCTGCCAACTTATATCAGTTCTGAGATTTATTTTGGCGTGATGTTAATGGCAGCAGGTGTCGCAATGCTTATTTACTACGGTCTGGCATCCATAAAAGCGAAAGAGATGGAAGAGAAAGAAAAAAACAAAATTGAATAACCGAACGAGATAATAATCCTCCAATTATTATCAAAAGGCAGGTCCAAAAGACCTGCCTTTTTTTGTCTGATAATTCTCCTTCATATTTATATATATTTTTAATACATTACATTAAGCAATAATGAAGGAACTACTTATAAAATACTACCGACCGATTATATGGTCACTTCTGATTTTCCAATTGATTCTTTTTGCCATAAATATTCCCGGTCTTTATATCGACATCGATGAACCCTGGTTCGGGGAACAGGCTCATTATCTGGCTGAAGATGGATTTGTTAAATCTGAGATGTTTCAGGATTTTCTCAGATACGATGAAAGAATACTGGTTTATCATAAGGTTTTCATCTGGATCGGTGCGTTTTCAATAAAATTCTTCGGATTAAGTCTTTTTTGTTTGCGATTGATCTCACTTTTATTTGGTATTTTACTGACCGGTCTGTTGTACCACTTTTGCAAAAGATACTACAATATTACAATATTCAAGATAACCTTAGTAGTGCTGTTATTTTGCCCATTAATATTTCGAAACGCAATATTATACCGCCCGGAGATAATGATTTGCGCCACCGGTTTTATGAGTTTCTTTTTTCTGTATATATTTATTCAAAATAATAATAAATTGTATTTAATTTTATCAGCAGTCATTGCCGGATTCTCATTATTGATTCATCTCAATGGAATCATTTTTATCGGGGCCGGAGCCGCCTTACTATTATACAAAAAGAGGTGGACTCATTTTGGGATATTCTCGGCAATAGCGGCTTTAGTTGCCTCATTCTATTTCTATGAAACAATTGGGAATTTTGAGCTATTTGGCATGCAGTTTATGAATGACCCAAGTAACGCCGGTGGTAATGCCCAATGGTCTATGCCTTTTACCAATTTGCTTGATGAACATAAACGACTATTTCGTAAGCCGGAGATCATCGGGATAACCATTCTGTTTTTGCTATCAGCCTTTTACTGGATCAAAAATAAACCGACCGACAGAAAACATCTACTTATTTATACTTTCTGTTTAATAATCCTTATGGGCGCTATCAATCATAATAAGACAACCAAATATGCTATTTTACTATTCCCTTACTTTGCATTAATGATTGCGGAATATATTTATATGCTGATTAATGACAGTGCAAAGCAAAAAAGTCTTATTCATAAATTGTTTCTTATTATACTATCTTTCACAATTTTATTTGGCTCCTATACTACCATTAAGTTAACTATTTTCGGCAAAGAAAACTGGGGTGAAATTCATCGTGCGGTTGCGTCACATATCCCCAAAGACAGCAAACTACTGGCACCGATGAAGTTTATGTTTAACGAAATTGGCAATTATGAAATCGTTGGGTTTCTTCCGGCAAAAATCATCCTGGATACAAGAGATAAAGACTTTAATGCCGAAAATGCCTGTTTAATCGGACTCGAAAACGACGTCGATTATATAATCATCGATAACAGATATAAAAAAGAATTTGGTTGTGCTTTAGATGATATTACCTGCCTTGAAAACGATTATTTCAAATATATCACTTCTGAATATGAGTACGATATCTACAAACGCGATAGTTTATTAACCGAATAATCATTAATATTACAAGTCCAAATTTGTGGGCGGCAGATGTCCACATCTGCCCCAGACAATTTGCCCCTTGCACCGTCAGAAACCCTTACCCCTTGCGCCCTCATAAACCCTTTCCCCTTGCACCGTCAGAAACCCTTGCCTGACGGAATTATGTAGATCGCCCGCTCCCATTAACGTCATTCCCGCGCCCTCCCAACGTCATTGCCACGTACGCGGGAATCCATGCTGATTATTATTCTCTCCAAAATTCCTCATAACCCATTCACCACTTAGAGATTACAGCAAAATGGGTTCGTTTTGTCAAAAACACTTTTTACAGCACGATGTGTTCGTACGGTTTCTTTGTAGCAAAATTGTAATTTTTGTTTCAGTACTATCGGCATCATAGAAAAGATGCGGGAATCAAATCAACATTGAATTAATAGTGATTTTGTGTTGTATTTTAGTAGGATAGACATTCCTGTCTGTCCAGTCTTTGTAGGTCAGGACCAGAAAATGCGCTCCTGACTATTTGAGTAGGTCGAAAGTCCTGCACTTTCGACATCGCGCGAAGCGCAAGATTAATTAAATATTGTCAAAACCGCAACGATTTCGACCCACAAATACTACATATATGGATTTATAGTTGACCGTGGAAAGTTATTCCAGCTGAAAATATAGAAAATTTATAACTATTTCTGGTCTGATATGTTTCGGGATTAGTGCCATCAAGCCATAAATAATCTGTTTTCCTATTACCAAATTCAACTTCACTCCAGATTTCAAGAGATCTTGTCGGTCTAAATACAACAAGAAAATTCGGTCTCATATATGACTTCTGTTTATCGTCATATAAGTAATCATTATAAACATAACTGCGGTATTCTGATGAGATCTGATTTGGATAAAATACAACTCCACTTTGAATAAGTAATTTTTTAGACAATGCAATTGTGGATTTTAATGCGATATTAATATCGTCATACTTAGATGAAGAATAATCAGGTGTATTATAATCAGTTGTTGCCCTGGAACTGTAATTATAGTAATTGAGAGATATTATATATTCGCCTTTTTCCATAAATGGCAAACGAAATCCATATGGTTGAAGAATACTTGTATCATCGCATAATCCAGAAAGAGGAATAAGGATTATTGCACCGACAGATAACAAAACAATAAGTTGTTTCATTTTATAACCTCCATGTTATAAGTTTGTAGATCAGGTCCAGAAAATGCACTCCTAACAATTTGAGTAGGTCGAAAGTCCTGCACTTTCGACATTGCGCGAAGCGCAAGATTAATTAAATATTGTCAAAACCACTTTTCTGGGTTTCGACCTACAATAACTATTTATTAATTGTAGCCTTATAGATAGCTTTCAACTCCGGATTTTTGCTAGAGTGTAATAACGTTAGAGGAGTAACATCATCACGAAGTTCATAGTTTACATCTGCACCATATGCTATCAATCGTTTTATACATTCAGCATGTTCTTGAAAAATAGCCAGCACAAGTGCGGTTGCTCCCTTGCTGGTAACAGCGTCTATCAATTTTATGCGCCCGCCAATAGCCAATTCATCAATTCCGATTACGTCTCCTTCACTGGCGGCAACATGTAGAGCATTACCTCCTCGATTATCTTGAATACTTGTATCTGCGCCATTGCAAAGAAGTATTCGAAATGTTTCTTTTCTGGCATTTTCGGGTGTTGTATGTCTAAGAAATTTTCCCTCGAATGGAGCGTCGTTACTCCGAATAATAATATGTAAAGGGGTTTCACCATTATTATTCCTAGCATTTACATCGGCACCAGAAAGTATTAGAAATTGCACCATTTGAAACTGCCATCCTTCAGCGGCAGCGTGCAAAATACTATCACCTTCATCGTTGCTATGCAGAACCGGGCCGCCGGCTTTAAAATACGATACCATAAAATTCATATCTCCTGCAAAAGCGGAGATTTGAGGAGTATTTTGTGATGAATCTACCACTATTTTACCTTTCATTAAGTAAGTCGAAAGCCCTGCACTTTCGACATTGCGCGAAGCGTTAGATTTATATTCCCACAGCCCTTCATCTATCTCAGGATTTATAACAAGCTCTGGGCTACCCAGCCTTATCCACATTTTAGTGGGACGTTCAGTAATTATTTCTTATAGTTATTGCCTCTTCAACAGCATTGGCTATATGTTTTGATATCCAAGCATATCTTTCTTTACTATTTGATCCCGATGGTGTGTAACATTTCACTACTGAAGATAATTTTGTAATAGAATTCCCGAGAGTAATGTGATCAAATGGATTATTCCCTTTGTCGGCAATATACCCATCTTGATTCTTTAGCCCATAAATGTGGATGCCGACGACACCCATGCCTGCATCCCATGATTTAATTATTTCATGAGTTATCCATTTTCTGCCCGCTGTTTTATTTCCAATAAGAATAACACTACAAGATCTATATTTCATCTGATCATCTATCCAATTCTTAATAGCTGCATCGCCACCGGACGTAATGGTTTCCCAATCATTGTCGGGTGCGGGTCTATTACCCTCTATAGAACCAATATTGCGGACTGTCGAAGCTCGCCAAGAGTCTGGCTTATAATGAAAACTATAAAATACTTGTCTTTTTGGCATAGTTCTCCTTTAAAAATTAAAGGACATCTTTCTAGATATTATAATCATTGACATTGACATTATCATTTATTTCAATTGATTTATTAATAACATTTTATTAAATACAGTATGACAAGCATCACCGTAATTAAAGATAGATAGAACCAACTTAGAGTTATTGAGAACATTGATCTGATCCAACCATTCTTATTATTATTTTTATAAATGCTTGCATTCATAGAATAGTCTATTTCAGATTCGTCCTTTTTGCTAACATTCTTATATAAATCTCTATACAGCCTTTCTTGTGAAAGAAAATAGCCATCTAAAATCCAAAAAATAGTAATTGGAATAAACGCTATAAAGATAAAATCAATGTTCGCATCCTTGGTTGCAAAAATAAAAAGTGCCGCGACTAATGTAACTGACCACCCTTTTAATAAAAAGGAATTGCTCGCCATCCGACATATAACCGATTGGATGAATTCAAGATGTTTTTGTTTATTTTCCATAATATTTTATATATGTCATAAACTTAGTATAAATATACACTCGACTTCACTAATAATCAACAGATAATTATCGATTAGAATATGAGATTAAAAGGTTTAAAAAAACGCCATTGCTGGCGGTTTCGACAACAGAGATTTGGCAGGATGGCCCACACTTTAGAGTGGGTGTCCATACAATTTCACCATCAAATCGTTGTTGAATTATATTCGCGCCTTTGTGTACATGGATGATTATTGAGGATGGAATAGAGTATTGATTGATAAACCATAGGGGAAGTAGACAGAAACAACATCGAATTGGTAGTAAAATCTCAAAAGTGAAGGAACGAACCCATTTTGCTGTAATTGTTTGAACGTATTTAGGTTATGAGGGATTTTTATTATTGGGGCAGACAGGCCGTCTGCA
>JAAERC010000310.1 GCA_024230695.1 Candidatus Zixiibacteriota bacterium | reverse complement strand
CTTTTTCGGCTGACCAAAACTGATATCCGGTTGACATTTTTCCGTTTTTTCTTATCTTTTTGTCAAATAATATTGGACTGTGGAGAGGACTATAGTGGATAATTTAATTTACCTCGATAATGCGGCCACCTCCTGGCCAAAACCAGATAATGTTTATAAATTTATGACCGATTTTTATCGCGGATGTGGCGTTAATCCGGGTCGAAGCGGTTTTGACAAGGCTATTGAAGCCGGTAATCTGGTTGAAGAATTACGCAAACGATTAACTCGATTTTTCGGCGGTGATGAGACTAACCCCGAACGGTTATGTTTTTCCTACAATGCGACTGATGCTCTGAATCTGATTATTGCGGGGCTTCTGGTTGAAGGTGATCATGTTGTTACTACCAATCTGGAACATAACTCGGTAATCAGGCCGATCAATCAATTAGTCCGAGATAAAAATGTTGAGGCGACCTTTGTTCCGTTTAATGATTTGGGGTTTGTTGATCCTGAAGATATTAAAAAAGCAATCAAACCAAATACCAAACTTGTTATTGTCAATCATGGCTCCAATGTCTTAGGTACTGTTCAGCCAGTCAAGGAGATCGGCAAGATTTGCCATGAAAAAAATGTCCTATTCGCGATTGATTCTGCTCAGACAGCCGGGATGGTACCGATCAACATGAAAGAGATGAACATTGATGTTCTTGCGTTTACCGGACATAAATCTCTGATGGGTTCAACCGGAATCGGCGGATTATGTGTTCGTAAACATGTCGAAATAGCTCATACTCGTGCCGGCGGAACCGGCGTTCGCTCAGCGTTTCCGTTTCATCTTGATGAATATCCATACCGCATGGAATATGGCACTCCGAATGTTGTTGGAATCGCGTCACTTTGGGCCGGACAGGAATGGATCGAAGAACAGGGCGGTGTTGAAAAGATCCATGCTCAGGAGATGAAACTGACGCAAAAACTTCTTGATGGATTTAATAAAATCGATGGTGTTATTACATACTGCGCTGATAGTCTTGAAAATCATCTGTCGGCCATAACTATCAATATCGATGGTCTCGAGGCGGGTGATGTTGGGATCATGCTTGATGTTGATTTTGATATCGCTACTCGCACCGGATTGCACTGTGCCCCGTTGGTTCACAAACAACTTGATATAGTTAAGATTCATGGTGGTGTCAGGTTTGCTATTGGTCCGTTTAACACCGAAAAACATATTGATAAAGCAATTGAAGCAGTTGCCGATATCGCCCAACGTGCCAAAGAGATGAGTGCAAAAAAAGCGGCGGCGGCAAATAAATAGGATCTGGAAATATTAATAAAAAAGGCAGGCTGGTTAGCCTGCCTTTTTTATTTGCCGATTTTTGCATTCACAAACAGATCAGTCTGGTAACCTACAGACCCATAGTAAGTCCCTTACGTTGCGAAACACCGAGACTCGCCTTACATTCCGGGCAAAAATATATGCAACGTTTGCCAAGATCGCCTTTTAGTTCCCGAAACCAGACAGATTGAATTTCCTTTTTACAGTGCGGACAAACCGGTGAAACATCTTCTTTCTGAATAAATGCTATCATAGTATTCCTCCTTTGGCTTTTAAGCTCATTACATAGCCTAATCTACCATTTGTTACAATATATACTTTAGGAGAAAAATATTATTCGAATTAAAAAGGCACGGAAATTGCAAATCAAAAAATACAATGTTATTTTGAAAAAACAGCTGTATTTATACCTACTCCTGCTTTACCAACTTTATACTTTTTCGTCTATTATTTGCCTCATTTGTCTGTTCAAAATATAAAGTATCAGCGGCATTATCCAAAACAATTAGCCGATAGGTAAAAATGCCCTCAGGAACCTCATTCGGATCACAAACTTGGTCCAATATAGTTGTTCTGGTTAGATTTAGCTCTTTACCTATTGAATAGGTTCCACCATAATCACAAAATCTACTATATTCTCCTGTAAATTCAGCATGATGCGATAAATCAGTAAAGGTCCATGAAACGCTATCCCACCCTAATAAGCCTGCAAACCCCGAACCAAACGCAAGAAGATCGTAAATGCCAACATAGTTACCTCTTAAACTACTTGGAGGTTCAACTATTATTACCAATTCTGTCGTAAATTCCCACGAATAAACGGACTCCATACTATTTCCGGCGTAATCCACCGTTTGATCTGAGAT
>JAAERC010000309.1 GCA_024230695.1 Candidatus Zixiibacteriota bacterium | reverse complement strand
TCCAGATGTAGTTACAATCGGCAACTCAGAAACAGATGGTTTACCAAAAAAACTGGGATCAAATAATCCTGATAATGGATTAAACGCACCCTCAAAATTGCTCAAACTCGCCAATTCCGAATTCACTGGAACATTTAATGCCCTTGCTGTCCTAATAGATTTCTCTGATAAACCTAATCTGGTTGATCCATTTGATTTTGATACGCTGTTGTTTGTAAATCAACAAGGCTCATTACGCCATTATTATAGTGAAGTATCATATGGTCAACTTGATGTTATAACCGTTAATCTGCCTTCGGCGACCGACTGGATAACTGCCCCGCAAACATATGCCTATTATTGTAATAATCAAAACGGGACTGGTTCATACCCGCAAAATAGTCAAAAACTTTGCGAGGATATTGTTGACCTGATCGATCCACTGATTGATTTCTCACAATATGACAATAATGGGAACGGCTATGTTGATGCCATCATCTTGATTCATACCGGACCGGGAGCAGAACTATTTGGTTCCGACAGTACCAATTATATCTGGTCACATAAGTGGTCTATCAGCCCTCGTAGCAAAGACGGAGTCGCGATCTCGGAATATACAATTCAGCCAGAATACTGGTTTAGTCCGGGTGATATAACTTGTGGCGTCTTTTGTCATGAGCTGGGACATGTATTCGGACTGCCCGATCTATATGATCGCGATAACAGTTCCAATGGCATTGGGCGATGGTCATTGATGTCATATGGAAGCTGGCTTGGACCAAGCAACCTTGGCGGTGTCCCGGCTGGTCTTGATGCCTGGTCACGCATTGAATTAGGATTTAAAAACTACACCAATGTTACCTCAAACGCAAACAACATCGGTATTGCCAACATCGAAGAAGGCGGCCCGATCTTTCGATTCTGGTCAAGTGGAAATATCGGAAGCGAGTATTTCTTAGTTGAAAATCGACAAAAAATCGGCTATGATACTTATCTTCCTTCCGATGGTTTACTAATCTGGCATATTGATGAAACCAAGGCGGGAACTTTTAATTCTAACAATGATGATGAATGGTATCCCGGACATATATCCAGTGGAAATTACCTTGTCGCATTAGAACAATCGGATGGATTATTTGAAATTGACAAAGATATATCAAAAGGAAACAATTCTGATCCATTCCCAGGAACTGATATTATTACCGAATTTTCACCATCTACGACACCAGGTTCAAATAATTATAATGGCGATAACACCTATGTGTCAATTGAAAATATATCAGTTTCAGGTTCAACAATGACCGCCGATTTTAACGTCTCCCTGCTCAGTGATATAAATGATGATTTTGCCATAACATTGCCTTCCTCGTTCTCACTCAGACAAAATTACCCAAACCCGTTCAATCCAAAAACATCAATTGAAATCGAATTAACCGCCCAATCTTCTGTCACCCTTAATATATATGATATCCTTGGCAGGTTGATCGCCACCCCGCTTGAAGAACACCTGCTTTCAGGAAAACATAAAATTGAATGGAATTGTCAGAATGAAACGAATGAGGAATTATCAACCGGGATTTATTTCTATCAATTGATCACCGACTTTGGTACAGAGACAAAAACTATGTTATTGTTAAAATAATATTATTGGACATACCTATAGAAACCGGCATGTTTGCCTGTAAATAAAAATGAAAATATTACTCTAGTACAATTTCAGTTGTAATAGACTGTCAGCTCATCTCCTGATGAACCGACTCTGAAGGACTGCTTCGTTTATCCCTCTTGTGCTGTACGTAACAATGCTTGCATCTTTTTGGATCTTCAGAATATCCGCGTTCTGCAAAATATTCCTGAGCATTTGTGGTAAAAACGAACTCCTCGTCACACTCAACGCAAACCAGGATCTTAGCTTCAAAATTTGAGGCCATGACCCCCCCTCTCTTTAGCAGGTTAACTTCCCTGTAACCTCCTCATATAATTGCTGACAATCAAAGATATTATTTCTCTACTATAATTAATAATATTGTTTTATTGCTGTCAAGTAGAAACATAGGTTATTTTAGGAGTAATTTA
>JAAERC010000308.1 GCA_024230695.1 Candidatus Zixiibacteriota bacterium | reverse complement strand
CTCGTTTAATTCCCGAAAATATTAATTGGTTACCAAATTGATTACAGGAGGTATAATGCCACTTCTTGATTCTAAATCGGGTAAGATTCTCAAAGAATACTCCATAGATGAGTTAAAGGAACGCGCCAATTATATGCGCGGTCTTAATTTGATTTCACTTTGTTCGGCCAAGTCCGGACATTCTGGCGGAACGCTTTCGATGTTTGATATTTTATCAGCCCTTTATCTTAAAATCGCATCACATGATCCAAAAAATCCAGAATGGGAAGATCGCGACAGAATTATCTTTTCGGCAGGGCATAAGGCTCCGGCGATGTATGTATCACTGGCCCTATCCGGTTATTTCCCCGAAGATGAAACAGCCAAATTGCGTATGCTTGGTTCACGTCTTCAGGGACATCCGCATCGCAAAGAATTACCTGGTGTGGAGATCTCGTCTGGTTCGTTAGGTCAGGGACTTTCGGTTGCTGTGGGTGTTGCTCTGGCGGCCAAGCTTGATAAAAAGGATTATAAGGTCTATGCTATCACTTCCGATGGTGAACAACAGGAAGGCTCCATGTGGGAAGCCATCATGGAGGCGGCCAATTTCAAACTGAATAATCTTATCACAATTCTTGATGTGAACCGTTTGCAGATCGACGGCTGGACCAAAGATGTTCAATGTATTGATCCTATTACTGATAAATATAAAGCATTCGGTTGGGATGTTATTGAGATCGACGGCCATAATATGGAAGAGATCGTCGCATCTTTTGAAAAAGCTGGTAGTTCCACCGAGAAACCAACGCTTATTTTGGCCAACACAATAAAAGGTAAGGGTGTCAGCTTTATGGAAGATCAGGCTGGCTGGCATGGTAAAGTACCCAACTATGACGAGATGAAAACTGCATTGGGTGAACTTGGTCTTTCTGATTCATTTGATCTTGATGCCTATTTCAAAATCGGCACTGATTATTTTGAAGCGGGGGAGAAAAAACTCGCCGAAAAAATGCCGAAATATTCAAAAGATTTCTGGTGGAACAAACAGGATAATATGAAGACCGAAATGGACCCAACCAGAAAAGGTATGGGCCGGGCGCTTAATGAATATGGCGATGATGAACGTATCGTTTGTATCGGTGCTGATATATCCGGATCGATAACTATTTCAGAGTTCTATAAGGATCATCCAGAACGAATGGACCGCTGGATCTCAGTTGGTATTGCCGAACAGAGTGGAACAACTGTTGCCGCCGGTTTAGCTAAAGAGGGTAAGATCGCTGTTTTTGGTACTTACGGTGTATTTTCATCGGCCAGGAATCTTGACCAGATCCGTGTTTCTATCTGTTATAATGATGCTAACGTTATTATTGTCGGAGCGCATGGCGGCGTTTCAGTTGGTCCTGACGGTGCGACTCATCAGGAATTGGAATCGCTTTTCCAGATGTGCGGATTGCCAAATATGAATGTTGGCTGTCCGGTTGATTCTGTTGAAACCAAGCGGATGATGAAATCAATGCTGTTTGATTTTGTTGGACCAAAATATATCCGATTTGCACGTGAAGCTACTCCGATTGTTACCGATGAAAAGACTCCATTCAAGTTCGGTACTGCCAATGTATGTCGTTTCCGTGGCGAACAGCCTAATTTCAAAGATGCCTTTGAGATAAAATTTTCACACGATTATAAATCTGAAAACGAGGATTTAACTATTATCTCAAACGGTCCTGAACTTGCCGAATCAATGAGAGCCGCATGGATTCTTAAAACCGATTATAATATCGAGACCCGTGTTATGAATATGCATACAATGAAACCGCTTGATAAGGAAGCTATTTTGAAAGCCGCTTCGGAGACCAAGGCTATTATTACAGCCGAGGAACATCAGGTCGGTGGATTGGGTAATCAGATCGCTGGAATAGTTGCGACAGCCAATAGTGGCAAATCCATTCCGTTTGATATGGTTGGTGTTCAGGACAGATTTGGCGAATCTGGACAATCTTGGCAGTTGGTTAAGGAATTTGAACTTGCGGCCGAATTTATAGCCAAAAAAGCCATGAGTTTACTGAAACTGAAATAACAAATTAGATATAGCTGATTGCTGTTGGGAGGAAAAATGAAATTTGCCGAGCGAATGAACCGGCTGGGAACCGAAACCGCTTTTGAAGTATTGGCTCGTGCCAAACAACTTCAGGCGGAGGGCAAAGATGTTGTCCATCTTGAAATCGGTGAACCTGATTTTGATACGCCAAAGTATATTTGTGATTCAGCTATTCAGGCGATAAGGGATGGTTTCACACATTATAATCCATCGGCTGGATATCCTGATGTAAGAAAAATAATCTCTGATGAGATCAATAAAACACGCGGGATAAATACCAATCTTGATCAGGTTGTGATTGTTCCAGGTGGAAAACCGGTGATGTTTTATCTGATCTTTGCCCTTGTTGATAAAGGCGACGAAGTGATTTATCCTAATCCGGGATTTCCGATTTATGAGTCATTGATTAATTTTGTTGGTGCCAAACCGGTCCCAACCCCGCTGAGAGAGGAAAATGATTTCCGGCTTGATGTTGATGAATTGGAATCGTTAGTGACGCCAAAAACGAAACTTCTGATTATCAATTCTCCTCAGAATCCAACTGGTGGTTCGCTAACCAAAGATGACTTGGAAAGAATTGCCAAAATAGCGGTTGACAATGATCTTTGGGTCCTTTCCGATGAGATCTATTCGCGAATCATTTATGAGGGCAAATTTGAGTCAATCACTCAATTTCCCGGTATGCTGGAAAGAACTATCATTCTTGACGGTATGTCAAAGACTTATGCTATGACGGGTTGGCGAATTGGGTATGGTGTGATGCAGGAAGAACTGGCCGCGCATGTGGCGCGTTTGGCGACAAATTGCAATTCCTGCACATCGGCTTTTACTCAGATCGCCGCCGGTGCGGCTTTAACTGGTCCTCAGGATGATACCACCAAAATGATCGCCGAGTTTAAGAATCGACGCGATATTATTGTTGATGGTCTCAACAGTATTGATGGGATCACTTGCAGAAAACCGCTTGGCGCTTTTTATGTATTCCCAAATATTAAGGCATCGGGGAAGACCTCAAAAGAGATGGAAACACTTTTACTTGAAGAATATGGTGTCGCCGCTCTGGCCGGAACCTCATTTGGACAGTATG
>JAAERC010000307.1 GCA_024230695.1 Candidatus Zixiibacteriota bacterium | reverse complement strand
ATGCGAATTTTTGCGAAATACTGCGAATTTAAAAGAAAATATGGTCATATCCGCCTTTAATCTATGATAATTCACTATAACCACGCCTAATCAGATTTGCCAATGGCCTGAGAAATGTGTAGGATACTATCTCAACAAAGGAGAAAGGCGCTTATGGCAAATTATATAATCGAAGGTGCTGTGACTCAAGGAAGGGCATTCATGTCTATTCTTCGATATAATTTTAAGGAAAGCCGTATTTTACAATTCATGGATAAGAAGGCTCCCCTTGATCCAAGTCGTAATGGTTTGATTCAATGCAAAGCGATCGTCATCGTGATTACCTACATTCTGTTTAATGATCTACAGCTATACAGGCTTTGGAAACTTACAAACGAGACCGCGGTGGCGGATAACATGCCGCCGGGCTTCGACCCTGAAGAATATTTTGATCACCGGCCGCGGGATGCGGTAGTACTATATATATGTGATATCGGAAACGAAGACCATTCTTTACGAGGTTTATTCCGTT
>JAAERC010000306.1 GCA_024230695.1 Candidatus Zixiibacteriota bacterium | reverse complement strand
AGCAAAATCGATGGTGAACCTATTGTTCTGACAAAAATAGTAGGGCCTTCAAGTGCTCCATTGTTTGATTCAATAGTTATAAAGAATGAATCAATTCTTGCTGTTTCGATTTCAGGAATTATAAATTCAATCGGAGAAGATAAATTATCCAAACATGTGCCTTCTCCATCAATTGATGCAAAATTAACTGTTGAGGATGTAAAAACAATTTCAGGATCGGTAGATGATATCGTTACGATAATATCTGTATCTGCTATTCCGCTATTGCATAAAGTAAAGAAGAACTGAGCCGTTTCGCCGGACTCAAATCGGCCATCATCATTCTCGTCTTCAAAGCTATGAGTTTCAATATTATATGATGCCCGTAAATGTCTGTCGGCATAGTTTTCATAAATGTATGTTCCGGTTGTTCCTCCAAGCAGGTCAATATCGCGTGAAAAAGTATATGATACTATAATATTACTTCCCGAAGCGGGGGTAGGGGCCGTTGATATTATGCCTTCTACCATACTGCAACAGTATTGAGAAATATCCAAAGGAGCACCATCAATTTCAATACCAGTTACCTTATGAAGGTTCATTTTGCCCAGAACAAATAATTTTCTAATTCCATTCCCGGTAAATGTTTCAGTCGTATCGGTAAGTCCGTCATTATCAAAATCGCCCCAGCCATTGATTTGCGGCCATCCACCGGGAGTGTGACCCCATTGCGGCGATTCTGATAAAACGCCGCCAAGGTTTTCATATATACAGAACTCATCTGACTGTTCAACAAGGCAAAGGTCCAGATCATTGTCACCATCGGCATCTCCCCATGAAACATGCGATAATCTGCTGGAGTTTGGAAATCTCCATTCGGGATAAACATT
>JAAERC010000305.1 GCA_024230695.1 Candidatus Zixiibacteriota bacterium | reverse complement strand
TGAATGCAAATACTTTATTGTAATTTGGCCGATTCCAGTATCATACGATTTGCTGGCATTATCAACTATATTTGATAAAGCCTGTTTTAAAAGTAATTGGTCGCCCTCAATACAAGCATCCTTCCCATAATCTGATTGGAATACTATATCTATATTGGGAAATAATTGTTTGTTTGATACTATGATCTCATTAATAAATCCGCGTAGATGAATAGTCTCAAATGTAGCCTCAAGCGGACGAGCATAATCAAGAAAACGGACAATAAGTGCTTCCGATTGCATTGCTTCTTTGATAAGATAATCAATATTTTTTAAAGAAGTTTCATCGCTGGCTCTTTTCTCAATCAATCTTGCAAAACCAACAATCGCGGCGGTTGAATTTCGCAGTTGATGAGCCAGACCGGCCGACATTTCACCAAGGGTCGCCATTCGTTTGTTAAGTTCCAGTTCTTTCAATATTGCGATAAAATCGGTCTGGTCATTTATAATTATAACACAACCAATATTATCGCCGAAACTATCGATCAATGGCGATATTGATACCGCAAGTACGAGCGCTTCACCCTTATTTGACGTGATATCAATTTCCTGATTGGTAATGACCTTCTCATTCTCATAATGCTGATTAATTAGATTATGTAATTCAGGATAATCAGATATCAAATTTTTATAATCCAAACCTATCAATGAAGGGATCTCAATATTGCATATTTTGCCGGCGGCATGATTAATAGTTGAAATATTCCGATCAGCGTCAAGAGTGATAATTCCGGCATTAATAGATTTTAGTATATAATCATTATAGACTTCTAAATTGGCCGCCCGCTGGGTCACGATTTTATTGAGCTCCACCAATTCGGTTTCCTGCGTTCGTAAATCATGTATTATCTTCTCATATGACCCAATTAACTGACCTACTTCATCTTCATTATTTTTATCAAAATGCCCCGTTTTTTCGGCTTCCTCTTTTAATCTGTCAAACGGGTATAAAACAGTATGAACCAGCCTGATTGAAATAAATACAATCACAATAGCCGTCAGAAAACCAAAAAAGACTAAAATCCGCATAGCGGATTCAATCGGCCCAAGAATACTACTCGGTTTGGATAATATCACTAAATAATTTGATCCCGCATATTCAGTTGGAAAAAGAAGCTGATAGCTATCGCTGCCGCTCTCATGTCGATAAATAGGCTTGTTTGCAAGCAGATTTATTAATTCGCCAGAAACCAGCGTACTATCAATCGCCAAAATAGTTGAATCCAAAACATTCTCATTTTTGATCGTGATGATTCTATTATAATCCAAATGTATTATGTTCAAACTACTCAATGAATATCGCTCTTCAATATTTTGTTCTAACCCCGAAGGCAAATAATATTTATTCAAACGTGTCATCGAATTTGAAACAATAACAGCCGCCTCGGTTAATTCTTCCCGGGTCTGTATCTCGACCGTATTTCCGACCCGGTAGAGAGTATAATACGCGGCAAAATCAAGAATTACCAATAAGAGCACAATCAGAATCAGGCCCAAACGTATTTCAAGCCGAAATTCTTTTGGTTTTTGTTTATTACTCATCTATATAGTTATCGACAGCGAAGCTAAATAGATTTAGAAAAGAAATATTATCTATTAAACAAATAGGAAATTATTCAGATAAAATGAAATAAGAGCATCCCCATATATAATGGCGATCATTGCGGCCGCGGCCAGAAAAGGACCAAATGGTATCGTCCGAGTCGAGCGGATTTCTTTGGAAACGATCATCAAAACAATCGACACTACCAGTCCAATAACCGCCCCTCCAAAAAATATCAGGACTACTTTCTGCCAGCCAAGAAATGCTCCCAGCATGGCTGTCATTTTGATATCGCCACCGCCCATACTCTCCTTTTTAAATAACCAATCGCCCAAAATAGCAATCAGATACAAAACACCGCCACCAACAAATAAACCAATAAGCGAGTCGATTATTCCGATACTATTTGGCAAAAATGAAACACCAAGCCCCAGAACCATCCCGGGAAGCGTAATTAGATCAGGAATGATCTGGAAATCAATATCAACAAAAAATATGACTATTAAAGCCGATGAC
>JAAERC010000304.1 GCA_024230695.1 Candidatus Zixiibacteriota bacterium | reverse complement strand
GGCAGAGAACAGAGGGCTCTTTTTATCATATGGGTGGTCATAAGAAACAACAGCTTTGCCTCGCATTAAAAAAAGTGCAAAGCCGACAATTATTACGATAAGGATTAACCATTCCATAATTTTTCTCTTTTATGCATAACGTCATAATTAACCGGAGAGTATCTGATTTAGGAGGATAAAGGCAACGGCCCCGAAGGGCCGATGCTGGGCTGGGCTTCCAAGTCACCTATGGTTCCTTGGCGCAGCCCGATCACAGACTATCGAGTATAGATTCTTCTTTCAAGGGGGTGTGTCACTTCCATCTAGCCTTAGCCGCCTTCCTAGCCGCCTCTGACCGTTCTGCTGGGGTCATTTTGGTGGCTCTGGCTTTCCCACCCTTCAAGCCCCCTTACGACTTAGCGCAACAGCAGCAGGGTCTTTGCCGGTATCCTTTGAATTATAGGGGTCAGACCCCTTTAATCCCATTCTATTTTTCTCCTTCTGCATAACGCGAGTTTCAGCCGCCGCCTAGACGGATTTTGTGTTAAAGATTTGTTTGCCAAGAACGACCAACTAGACACCTGCAAAAGCGCGATGGCGGTCGGTCTGTAAACTTTTGTTATGTTTTTATTTCTTTCGTAGTTGATTCAAGATCTCTATTGCATTCTGTATCTTATATTCAATTATACAATTGAATTTTTTACCAAACTGAAGTCGTTTGTGATTTACTAAATTATTAAGTTTCTTTTCTGTGAGGAAGTAGTCAAAAAAAGGAATTGCGTTGTAGCTTTGATGATAGTCGAAAATATCATTGAAATCTTTATACTTCCAGTTTTCATAACGAATTAGAGTGTGAACACCTGCTCGTATCTCAATTAATGCAGGGACTTGACTCTTTTTATCAACTGATTTTCTTGTTAATTTCTCAAAAATTTTGACCTTTTTTTCTTCAGAATAATTGTTTTCAAAGCTACTGAGTGCGTCAACAAATGCCCGCCATAAAACAAATTTATATGCATCGAGAGTTCCTAGTCTCTCAGTTATGAATAAATCGTCAAATGAGCTAAAATCATTTTTGTGTTGTTCATTATTGTAATTAAGTCTTGAGATGCCTTCAGTCGCATTATATTCTGGTTTTAAACCTTTGGACGCAATCGCTGATTTTGTAATAAGCTCAGTAATGGACAAATCCCAGGTATCATCAAGGTATTTCTTATATAGTTCGAAATCATCGTTTTTATTGTTTGTGGCCAATTGTGTGGGTGGAATTCGATGCCCGAATGCATCAATTGCCTTGGTCCAAACACAATCTGAAAAATCCTCAGCAGACGTTTGTGTAAGGTAGGATTTATAAATAGCTCTATATTGAAGATAAATATGCTCTTCTTCAGTGACTGTTAAAACATTTTTAGAAAGTAACTCAATAATTTTAATTGTCTCTAAAAATTCGGGATTTCCAATCTGTTTCAAAACTTCCTGAAATACAATTGGACTAACCGGACAAATTATTATTTCATCTTGCACTAGTTCAGTGATTAATTTGTACAGTTTTGAAATATTATGGTCTCCTGTCCTTTCAAAATGTGCATC
>JAAERC010000303.1 GCA_024230695.1 Candidatus Zixiibacteriota bacterium | reverse complement strand
GCTCATTTGAAATATCAATTCCACTGGTGGCTACAAAAAAATTAACTGCTGGAAGAAAACCGCTGATAATTAATCTTGTTGAGGATAAATATATTATTGCCTCTGACACCGCTTTTATTCGAAGGGCCGATGCTGGTTTTAACAACAAAGCAAATATTGCTCTTTTATCTGGCCCTGATGGTTTGCTTGAGGATATTCTTGTTAATACCGGCGCAAATTACAAGACTATCAGTAATCGTTATCTGGAAACAAGGGAACTAGACCAATTTGATATTATTGCGCTTGGGACCGGATGTTATCAAAATTACCCAACATTATCGACTGTTCAGGGGAAATTGAAAAAATTTATGGAACGGGGCGGGACGATTTTGGTTTTTGGTCAACATAAAAACTGGCCGGTCGATCTTCTGCCAGTTTCGATTCTGCCGAATGAGAGGTCTATACCGGGGCATCAATTAACGGTGTCTGGAGAATCGCATCCGGTTTTCAAAAGAACTCGGCCATCGAAAT
>JAAERC010000302.1 GCA_024230695.1 Candidatus Zixiibacteriota bacterium | reverse complement strand
TGAAAACCGGCAATACGGTCGTCTTCTTCGTCGCGAGCGGTCACAAATAATATAGGAACCCATCCAGATTCTTTCCTGATTGTCTGACAAACTTCCAGACCGTTTTTGCCTGGTAACATGACATCAAGAACGATCAGGTCAAATGAGCCTTTGCGCCACATATCCAAAGCTAGATTTCCATCAGAGGCAATTACTGTTTTATATCCGGCCGCTTTGAGATTGATTTGTAAACCATCGGCAATATGTTCTTCATCTTCGACAATTAATATGTTTTTTTTCATTTGGATACCATCGGAAGTTCTACTGTAAAGGTTGTGCCTTTATTCCTACCGGCCGATTGAACCTTGATTATCCCGTTATGAGACTTTATGGTTTGTTTAGCCATAAAAAGTCCCAGTCCCGTTCCTCTGATTGTTTCGGTATCACTGTTGGTGATTCGATAGAAACGATCAAAAATCTTATTTAGTTCATTGTTTTCGATGCCGATGCCTTGATCAGAGATAACAATTTTGGCACGATTGTACTGGCTGGTCAGTCTGACATCAATTATTTTTCTTTCAGGGGGAGAATATTTTAGTCCATTTTCTATAAGAACTTTTATTGCCCGATTTAGCTCATTGTTGTTGGCTCGAATGATAATTCCATCTTCAATCTTTCTGTTGAGAACTGCATTTTGTTGATTGATATAACTGTCAAAACTATTGAGATAATCATTAAGCTCATTTGATAGATTTAAATCCGACAATTCCATTTTTGTCTTAATAGAATCAAGGCGGCTGGCTCCCAGAACATCATCAACCATTTCATCGAGCCGATTACAATCCACAATCATTTTACTATAAATTACTTCTGTTTTGGAACTATCAATATTTCCGCTTTGGAGAGTTTCCAGATAAAGGCGAATAGAGGTCAATGGGGTTTTTAGTTCATGCGTCATGGCGTGCATAAAATTGGTCTGCCGTGTTTTTAACTCTTCGGTTCTTTGTAAGGCACGATATATTAAATACGCCCCAAGTATCATAACGAGAAGGAAAATTGTACCTTCCGAAGTAAACATTTTGACTGCGCGGTTTGAATCTGATTTTAGTCTATTTATTGTTTCATTGGAGATTTTAATACTGTTCTCATCGATCCAAATACCATATTGTCCATTTCTTTTGATTGAAAAATCAGTTTCGAAATCCTCGGTATTTGGCGCTAAAAGGTCGACAACAAATTGTTTGTCAAAATAAAGGGATATTCCATTTTCAAGTTCAGTATAAAAAGTAGAGTCAATTTCTCCGGAACTAATCTTATGGCCACTGCTCATGGTACATCGGTATCCCAAAACGGCGGGATTATTAGAAACCGGCTCGAGAAGCCGTTTCATTTTATTTGGCTCAATTTGAGCTGACGCAATTGCACGCGCATTATCGGTCGCTTGACAAAAAGCATTGTTGGCCAATTGGGCTACTAACTCTATTTTTTGTTCCCTGGTATCTATCTGGTTATCATATTGCCGGGCGCTTTGGCTTATTTGGAAGATGACCCACCATGTTAGCTGGACAATACAGAAAACTACTAAAACAATAAATACAATAAATCCAAATTTGATATTTTTTGAAGAACTATTCACTACACCTCATTTTATTAATAACAATCTAATCTATTATTATTATTATAACAATAAGTTTGTTATTTTGCTTTTAACTGTATCTAATTAACAACAAATTTGAGCCGGATCCTGAATTGATCGTATCATTTCTGTTGCAAGAGACTTAAATTGTTATAATGGAACCCGGCAGTTAGCAATGCCGGGCGTATTATAATTGGACTTATTAATGATATTATATTTTCTTCTTTTCAATTCTTTTGATTTTTAAATATAACAAAATCGCCAGAAATGTAATGAATAATGATGCGACACCAAGGCCTTTTCTTCTAAAGAAATATTCATCTATCAATTGAGCCGATTGCATCTTAACCGAATCAGCTTTAACAATACCTTCCTGGGTCTTGGAAAGAACCATTTTGGCGTCAAAGCCATGAATAAGTGTTCTTGCCTGAATCAAACTTTGGTCGACTTCTTTCATGAGAAAATCTTCATCGGTCGTCATCATATCTTTGGAACTTGCCTCATCCAATATGGCCAGCGCCTCAGTATGAATCTCAACAAGAGAGTTGATTGCTTTTTTTAAACTATCAGCCGTCTGGGATCCTTTTGAACCATCATCTGGATCATGGCAATCGACACAAATACCTGGATCTGTAGAACCAATCATTAAATCTGTTGGATGTTTTATTTTATGATTGGAATGACAGGTCGCGCACATCGGAAAATCATTTTCAGAATAGGCCTCCATATGCGGCGAATTAACGAACAACTCAGCCTCAAGGGCATGACAATTACCACAAACTAAAGCGAGATTCTCGACTCCAGGAGGAGAAGCTCCGTGATTACCGTGACAGTCATTACAGGCTGGAGCGCCAAGGTCCTTGTTTACTAATAAAGCGTGTCCATGAACCGATCCGATAAAATCATCTAATTGATTTGTAGAGATATCGTACTCGGCCATATAATCTTTATTTGCATGACATTTGCCGCATGTTTCGGGAATATTAAGAGGATGCGTACTGGACAAAGGAAGTTGTCCGTCACCGATCTCATGAATCGTGTGACAGGAAATACAGGTTGCCACTTTATTGTCGTTTTTGCCAAAAAGCAGTTGACCATGCACCGATGTTTTATATTTAGATAATTGATCAATCGGCAATGATGGATTATGCTGACGCATATA
>JAAERC010000301.1 GCA_024230695.1 Candidatus Zixiibacteriota bacterium | reverse complement strand
GATCTCCGATGATGGAAAAATATAGCCGCGTCGTTTGCATAACGAATTGAGTCGATCCATTTTATTTTGAGGTTTTTTTGCCATAATAATTGCTCGTTTCTTTTTGTTATATAGAAATCAGAATTTTGTTTTTTTCAGTTTCTCCAAAAACAGTAGCGACTTCAACTTTTTTGTGCCGGTCTGGTATCTCAAAAAATTCGTTAACAGCTCCAATATATTTTCGGCCTCTTTGTATTTTATATTAAATTGCGTCGCTTCGGCCAAAGAGGCAGTCTGAAGGGCATAAACATTTTTTTGCCGGTCAGATTGAAGTCTAATATAATACTCGCCGGCGATTTGGCAAGTCGAACATACCAATCCGCCTCGTTCGGCTGAAAAAGCGAGTATATCGCCATTTTTGCAATTTTGCAGATCTTTACCGCATCCGACACATCCGGCAAAATTCGGTCGATATCCTAATTGTGATAAAAGCTTCATTAAATAAGCCAAAAACAATGGATACAGCGATAATTTATGAACCAAATCGGTCAGCTTTAAAAATTGCATGGTCATATGGTATAAACTTTCCTGTGGTTCATCTTCAGGCAGAAGATCATATAAAATCTCCAATGCCGCCGAGGCAAAAGTCAAACGACCAAGTGAACCATCTCTTTCAAACAGAAACGATTCAATCGGATCGACTTCGGTCAAATATCCCGTGCCCGATCTATCTGATTTAAAATAAGTGATTTCCATACGGCAAAATGTCTGAAGTCGGCTTCGTTTTGATTTTATAGACCGTCCACCACGATCAACTATTGAGAGACGTCCGCAGTTTTCCATAAAAAAAGTAACTATTCGCGAGTTTTCTTTCCAGTTTACCGATTTGAGCATTATCCCTTCAGAGATATTTTGAGGCATAACAATTGAATCTATTCTTTGAAACGGTAAATGGTCTCGCCCGGGCGGGAGAGGTAATGCCGGGTGCGGGCAATAAATTCGATATATTTAGGATCATTTTGCAGGCGTTTTTTGGTGATTTCAACATCAACCAGCTTGGCGAGAAGCTTTTGGTTTTCTTGTTCCAGATGGTTCTTTTCAAGATGCAATTTTGCGATACGAACAAAACCGGTGGCTCCGGTAAAAAATGAATATATCAGAAGAAGTCCGGTGACAGCCAAAATTATATGCGGTTTTCTGGCCTTAAGTTTATTACTTAGCTTAAGACCTGGGAAAAGCTCTGAGATTTTGTTTTTAATATTATCTAATAATTTCTTTTTTTGCCGCATCGCTTACTACTTTTTAATGTCATTCCCGCAAAGGCGGGAATCCATCTTATCCAAACATTATTACAAATTTATTTTAACCCTTTTCTATTAAAGCATTTTGTAAAGCCCATAGCAAGCCTTTTTTTTGGGTGTTTTAAAGATATGATTTAAGATCTCACATATGTCGAAATCCCCTGTGGTTTCGACGGATTGGTAACCCACCCAGCGGGTGGGGATTCATGTTTACATCACTTATCCCGATATCATGTCATTGCGAGAAGTTACGAACTTTAGTTCGTAAACGACGCGGCAATCTCAATACCACTCAACGTCATTCCCGCTCTCTCCAAAAACGTCTTTCCCGCGAAGGCGGGAATCCAGGTTTGATTCAATTCTGTGCCCGGTTAATCCCAGATTGTCAGTGGTGTCCCACAGCTTGTTATAAATCCTGAGGTAAACGAAGGGCTGTGGGTTAGTTGATAAATGGCGAAGAACATTTAATTGTGCCGTCAGGAACCCTTTCCTGACGGAATCTTTATATCTGGTTGGCAGACAAATTCTCTAAAACTCCAACCGGGCGATTATCCGAAACATCCGTGGCCGTCCGAAATTGTTCGGGTTATTAGAAGCAAGTATATATCTTTCCACACCGGTTAATCCCGATGAATCGTTTATAGCGTTATTGTTTTCAATGAAGTCTTCTCCTGATTCAGTATTAAGCCAGCCTGTCTCATCAGGTGAGCCGGATGTGCTCCAAATATTCAGATGATTTTCTCTATTAAGAACATTTATTACTTCGCCTCTAAAAGTTAATGAACCGCCCGCGAATTTTAAAACATTTGCTGTCACACCAACATTGAGTTCTAGGAAATCTTTTGCTCGGCGACTATTAAAAGCACCGGCCGGAGTACTGCTTATTGCATAGGCTGTAACCGGATCATATTGAATATGATAAGGGGTATATAAAATGCCAGGTATATATTGGAACGCTAGATCAAAAGAGATAGAAGATAATAATTTTTGCATTGTTGATAATGGCCTGTTATACAGCGTCGCAGGCTCAAATCTTCCTATCCCAACAAGTCTTTTATCCTCAAAATCAAAATTCATCAAACTCGCCGCTATTGAGCAATTAAAAAAATTATCTCCTTTTCTCTGGAAAGAAAGAATTATTGCATCGCTGGAACCCCATGTACCTGTTGCCTGATTAAGATACATCGAATAAGAATGGGGGTTAGCATTGGTTATTATTGTTGATGCAATCAAGTTATCTGACTTTTCATTCCTATAAGACAATGAAAAATAATTTTCATTTTGTTTGACTGAAACTCCCAATTCCATTATTCGATTCTGCTCAAAGTCCAGTTCAGGATAGCTGAGCACATAATAATAGCCTCCATAATCAATTTTTCGATCAAGATAATCATAGTCATTAAATAAATATCTATTGGCCGGAGGATAATATTTTATACTGAAATTGGTAAAGAGGTTGAGGTTTTTGCGAAGGATAAAATATCCAGCAAACCTGAGAGCGATTTTTGATTTTAGTTTGGCCCGAGTTAAATCAGATAACTCCAGCGAATCAAGACCATCATAGCCAAGTGGATTATAGATGTCTTTAACGGTTAAAACATTCGCATTAAACCGAAGATAATCAATTACTCCAATGACAGAATAGATTTCTGTAATATGTTTGGCTCCAAAAGATATTTCCCAAAAATTCGGTTCTGGTACTTCGGTCAAACCATCCATTTTAATTTTATTACCCAAACGGTCAAAGCCAATATTTACTAAGTTGAATGTATCACGATTAGCCGGGAAAAGATATTGGAGCCTTCTAAAACTTGAACCAGAATAAACCGCATCCAGACTTAATTGCGTGGAATTGCTAATATTTGTGGTCAATCCAATATTCGTTTTCCATCCGCGTGAGCGTTCACGGTTATAATCATCAAAAACATGTGCTTCATCAATATCGGGAGTTTCTCCCTCTATATTATCCCATGACCAAAATAGACCAGTTGCATCATAAGCAGGATTTCCACTGCCGGGCCAATTTGGACGCTGGTATGATTCAATATCATCAAAGTAGAGGCCATCACCAGTTTCGTTTTCATCGCCACTCAGTTCCAATCCGGCATCAAAGAATAATCCTATCGGTAATTTTCCATAAATTGACAATTTTCCGCGATACAGATACCCTTCTTCTCGCGGTGCATGGAGTTGATTGAAATAATATTGATGGTCATAAATATCGCGCCTGTAACTATGATAAAACATTCTGAAATCAGATTTTATATCCTGTGAGATATTGAAACCTGCGCCAATAGTGAATTCCGAATTATCTAAACTGTTATGTGGCAATATACCTTCAACATTTGAGTTCGGAAAGGCATCAGCCAGATTTTCAATACTTACCGAGCCGAAAATAGAACCGATACTATTTGGTAGTTTATATCCGGCCGTTCCTCGATAAAACTTTCTGTCTCTTTCTCCAATCACCGTTTCAGTCTTAAATTGATTCGGCTTATTAAAATTGGAAATAAGACTGATTTCTGAATTACCGTATCCGCCAAAGGGGTCACTCAGGTTGACAATTGCTAAATCTGGTGCTGTTGATGATGAAGGAGCAAGAGTCCTAAAATCAGAATTGCTTAAATATAAAAGACCATCGTAGTTATAAGTACTTAATGTTAATTGTGAGAAATCGGTTGTTCGGGAGTAATGTTGTGATCCCCAGGCAATGTATGGACTGCCAAAAGAATAGTCGTAATTGGTATTATTCACACTTCCCAGCAATCCCAAGCCATCAGATAGTTCCCCGGGAATATTTTGCATCTCATCCTGAGTGAAAGTAAAGATATGACCTGCTTGGTCAACAAAACCATTATCGGAAATAACAAATTGATTATTTTTTATACTCAGAACAATCTTGTTTGATAAATTAGGGAAGACATTTACTGAAATATGATTTAGCATACTTCCATCATGATCCAATAGATTTAACCGATGCACTCCCGGATGAATATTCCAGATAATTATCTTATTCTTATCATCAAGACTATACTTATCAGGATCACCATCAAGCTGAATAGATATATTTTGAATATCCGTAATAGTTGATTTATCCACAAAAACAGCAACATTCCCAAATTCCATTCCAAAAACTGATGATATAATTATTACAAATATTAAAGTCAAAAACAGAAATAGTCTGGTAAGTTTACTCATATTCTCTCCCGGTTAATGTGTCTAATATAGCCTATATGGCAGATTTTTTCAAGTTATATATTTTGTCTGCCCCGTTTTTCAATGCCGCCAGAGAGGAAAGCTGGGTGCCCACAGCTTGTTATAAATCCTGAGTTAAACGAAGGGCTGTGGGTTAGCAAATAGGAGCCAAAAATTCAATTGCGAAAGATTATAATATTGATAACTTCTGTTTAAGAATATTTTTAAGTAAGGAAATAAAATGGGTGCAGATTATTTAAAAACGCTTCCTCGGGAGACACTCGAGGGGATGTTGGTTGATTTTGCGAAAAACTGGCTGGCGCATGATGGCTTATGGTTCCAGGCAGTCGAAAAAGAAACCGATATGGAAACTGCTATCAAACTTGATACCGAAGCTTGGGAACGGTTCACCAAGATCGAGGCAAAACGAATCATGCTTCGTCATGGTATCAATCAAAACGGTGGACTCGATGCCTTAAAAAAGGCACTCGGTTTTAGATTGTATGCTGTCCTTAACGAGCAGACAATAACTGATGAAACCGATAGTTCATTTGTTTTCAAAATGGTTGATTGTCGGGTCCAGTCGGCTCGCAAACGTAAAGATATGCCGCCTTTTCCATGCAAGTCAGTCGGACTGGTAGAGTATGAATGGTTTGCGAAAACAATTGATCCGCGAATCAAAACCGAATGTATCGCCTGCCCGCCCGACAAAGGCGATCGCGATTTTTATTGCGGATGGAAATTCTCGATTTGATTGGCGGCTACTTAATTGGATATTGGCGTTAAATTTAAAAATAGATTATTGACTTCTTTTGATTCGTTTTATAAAAAGGGCAATCAGGGCTATGAAAAGCAGTGTAAAAAAGATGGTAGTAAAACCACTTTTAAATATTGAAAAAAGATTGGTTGTTTGTGCCAATAGATTTGAAAATTCAGGATAAATTAATAGCATAAATATTATACCGAAGTTTTCCAGATAATCAAAGAGACCGCCCAGGATCGGAACAAGGCTAAAGTAATGTATTTTACTTACCGGACTAAATGCTCTCCGAAATAAAAATATTAGTAAAAGTGAATATGTGATAGCGAATAAAAGCGGATATAACATATCGACGGGAATCTGTCTGAACAAATAATATTCTCTTCCTTTTTCGCCAAGATTTTCAAAAAGGCTTTTTGCATATTCAGCACTATAGCCGGTCGGTTGCATATCCAAAAGTTCCATGCCATCCGAATGGATCATTATATTTGGAATAGTATAAAATAACATTAGAGAATAAATTGCCAATGTAATAAAAAGGAGGATAACTATATTTTTACCGGAAGCATATTTACCAAGAAAACTTAATATCTTTTTCATCCGCAAAGATCAGATTCAATCAGTTCGACTAAAAGATGAATCAGGAAAATATGTTCTTCCTGAATACGCTGTGTCAAACTATGAGGTACAATCAGTTTTTTGTCACATAATGGTAAAAGCTTTCCGCCATCACCACCAAGTAAACCGACGGTCAGAAGTTTCATCTCGCGAGCCGATTCAGCCGCTTTGATTAAATTGGTCGAGTTACCGGAAGTTGAAATCAGGATTAAGACGTCGCCAGCTTTTCCCAGACCCTGTACCTGTCGTGCAAAGATTTGATCGAAACCGTAATCGTTTCCGCAGGCGGTTAAAATCGATGTGTCAGCCGACAGAGCAATAGCGGGAAGAGCCTGACGGTTTCGTTCTGCTGTTAAACGAACAATTAACTCGGTAGCCATATGGGAACTGTCGCCGGCTGAACCGCCATTACCGCAGATAAGCAGTTTACCGCCACTGCCAATAACAGCGGAGATAGTTTCCGCCAGTTCAATCAAAACTCCAGATAATGATTCTGCCGTCTGCCGTCTCAATAGCGAAGATTCAAGTGCGGCCGTTTCGATTAATTTGCGGCTATCTTCTCCGTTCATGCCGTTTCCATTTTTTTAGTGTGGGTAGCGTCGGCAAACTCACGCATCAAACTAAGTGAGTTGCACTCTTCAAGGCGGTTTCCGACAACCACAAACGAGGCTCCAGCCAGTATTTTTCGTTCGGCATCAATTGGTTCATTGATACCGCCGCCGGTACATACTGGAATATCAATATATTCAGAAACAGTGTTTATCATTTCATCCGGAACCGAACCATCGGCACCGGAACCAGCCTCCATATAAACCATTTTCATCCCGAAATATTGAGCCGTCAATGCATGGGCCGCGGCAATATCGCTTTTATCGCGCGGAATTGGCTGAGTGTTGGAGATATACAAGACTGATGTTGTCCGTCCCGATTCTATTAACATATATCCAGCCGAGATCGGTTCAAGTCCAAAACGTTTGATCATCGGCGCACCTTTGACCTGTTCTTCAATCAGATAATTTGGATTTCGCCCCGAGATCAACGATGTAAATAAAATAGCATCAGCATGAGGAGTGATCTGTCCATGTCCGCCCGGAAAAATTACAACTGGCAGATTGGTGTTTTCTTTAACCAATTTAACGACATGATGAAAATTAACATTGAGCATAAAGCTAGTGCCGATCAATATAGAATCAACGCCACAATCCTCAGCCGCTTCGGCCAGATGTAAAATATCTTTTTCATTTCCGCGGTCAGGATCAAGCAGGAGAAAAAATCCTCCGCCTTTTTTTCCTTTGGCTTTTAATAATCTGTCAAATACCTGCATCGCCTTAACCTTTATATATCAAACTGTTCTTCTGTTAATTTTTTATTATTTTTACTTATACGTTTCTTCGAGTTTATTTTTTAATGTACTAAAAAGTTTTTCAGGGTCAAGGTCTGTCGGGAAAGTTCCTTGGGCAAAACTATCTTTTCCTCCGCCTCGTCCGCCTAACTCGGAAAGTACTTCTTTGGAAATTTTGCCAATATGGACGCCAGAGGATTTGTTTGCAGATGCCATGTAAGTTGCTTTGCCATCAACAAGTCCGGTTGCGACCGTAACTAACGGTTGATCGATACTTTTTACTCGATCGACCCATCCGGCCATCTCATCTTTTTCAATCTTTCCAAAATTATGCGGGACAAATTTGAATTTACTCATTTCTATTTCTTGCCCGACCGTTGTTGTGCCGGTTGAAAATTTTTCAGCTTTGAGCTTCTTGTTTTCTTTTTGAAGATCATTGATGTTTCTATTCATCTCTTTGATCGCCAATGAGATTTTATCAGCCGGCCTATTGATAATCTCGCTGATTTCAGTGATGGCATTTTTATTCAACAATATTTTTGATATTGCCTCACGACCTGTTACCGCTTCAATTCGCCGAATACCTGTCGCGATTCCGGTTTCCAGAGTCAGCATAAACGGCCCGATTTGTGAAACATTATCAACATGTGTACCACCGCAAAGCTCTTTTGAAAATGTTCCAATAGAAACAACCCTGACATTACTTTCATACTTCTCACCAAAAATCGCCATAGCGCCAGATTCTTTGGCGCTTTCCAGGCTATCTTCAACAGTTGAAACAGCCAAACCATCCAATATTCGAGCATTAATTAGTTTTTCAACATCAAGTTTTTCTTTGTGTGTCATTGGTTGAAAATGTGAAAAATCAAAACGAAGTTTATCCGGGCCGACGTATGAGCCCGATTGCCGAACATGTTCTCCTAATACTTGCCGAAGAGCGGCATGTAAGAGATGTGTCGCGGAATGGTTTCGAATTATATTAACTCGATTATCTTCATCAATCGCAAGTTTGATATTCAGATTGGTAATTTCTTCAATGTCGGAATATTTTTTCTCTGTCAGTTGTCCAATATGAACAATAACATCATTGATTTTTACTGTTGTATCTATTTGAGCCTTAAACTGTGGATGTACTATAGTTCCCGTATCACCAACCTGTCCGCCACTCTCAACATAAAATGGTGTCTTTTCAGGAATAACAACAAGAAAGGGTGTTTCATTTTGCTTAAATTCAAATATCTCAATAATATTTGACTCAACAGAATATTTATCGCGAACAAACTCTGTTTTGGTCCCCGGCGGTATCGCGTCTTTTAATATTTC
>JAAERC010000300.1 GCA_024230695.1 Candidatus Zixiibacteriota bacterium | reverse complement strand
GAATGCGTAAAAAATAAATATATTTGAGATTCCCATACAGAGCCAAATCAACATCGTATGTCCCGAGACCCAGATCGTCTCTTTCCATTTTTTCAGAAACAGCAACCCTTTAGAGAATTTCATCACCGTTATTTCAATTTTACTTTTGATAGTTTCGGGAAGAAAAAATAGATATTTGGTCATCAATCGCGCCGAACCTTCCGGTTTCAATACAATAACAATTGCGAAAATCAATCCCGCAACCGCGATCCCCAACGATATCAAGGCGCCCATTTTGTAATTGGCGTCCTGCATCAGTTTAATTGGGAAAATACCTATTATGACAACCAGTATTATCAAAAGTGCCAGAAGATCAAAGACCATCCGTTCAACAAATATCGTTGCCAGCGATGCCGATTTTGTAATCCGATTATCCTGTTTGGACAATGAATAAGCCCGAACAAATTCACCAAGCCTGAGAGGTAAAATATTGTTCGCCATAAACCCTACACAAGTGGCGGCCAATAATGTTTTATATTTGACCTTTGCAATCGGATTGAGCATATACTTCCACCGTTCAGCTCTTTGATACATCGCTAACACAACAAAAAAGATATTTGGTAATAACCAAATATAATCAGCATTTTTTAAGGCGGCCGTTAATTCATTGACATCAACATTACGTAGGATTATAAAAAGAAACACCGTCGAAATAATGATCCCAAGCAGAAATGAAATAAATTTCTTTTTCGGCATAATTATCTTTTCCCGCCCTTAACAGTTTCCAAAAGCTCAAGAAATTCCTCAGCGGCATCATCCCAACTAAACTTTTTGGCCCAGTTTCGTCCGCCCTCTTCCAAATCGATTCGAATATCTTCATTCTGCAATATTTTCTCAAGTTGCTCAGCCAATTGACCTATATCACCGTACTCATATAAAAAACCTGTTTCACCATCTTTTACAGAATCACGTAACCCCGGTGAATTGGCCGCAATAACCGCCGTCCCGCATGCATTTGCTTCAATATTGGTAAGTCCCCATCCCTCTTTCAACGATGGATAAACAGCCACATGGCTTCTCCGAAGATACTCCACTTTTTTCTCTTCAGATACAAACCCGGCAAATGAAACCTTATCTGCCAATTTAAGTTTACTGGCCAGCTCTTTTAACGAATCAAGATAATCCCCAGCACCAACAATGTTTAATTGAGCGTTGGGGATGTTTTTTTGTACTTTATCAAAAGCATAAAGCAAATGATCAATTGATTTATATTTTTTAATTCGCCCAAGGTAAAGCACCGAAGGTTTTTCATACTTGCCAACATTGTTGTCATAACTATATACCGAATTATCAATACCGCAGTGGATCACAGAAACATCGTCAGCCGGAAGCCCCTTCTCTACCATATCTCCGGCGGTCGATTCCGATATTACATTAAATTTACGTCCTTTGTACACAGAGACCAACGGCATCTCAGCGAGATATATATAAAGACCCAATAAAAAATTAATTTCTTTAAAAACGGATGTTGAAAACAGATGCGGAATCACAACCAACGTCGGAATATTCAAATAGAACGGTGTATAAAATGGAATTTTATTTATATCTTCAATCAAAACTTCAAAATCATTTTCTTTTACCAATTGTCTCAGATAAAATGGAGCAACGAGATTAAAATTAAATCTATTACCTCGACGAATGATATTTACTCCAGCAATTGTTTCTTCCGGTTTTGCGCCGTCATAACCGGAACAAAAAAGAGTTACTTGATGCCCCATCCCCACAATACGTCTTAACAATTCCTCTAGATGCACCTCTGCGCCGCCGGCCAATGGATTAGAAATATCCTGCCAGTTAAGGGCAAGTATATTCATTTATCATTGCCCCCCGGAACTATCAGTGCTTGCTTCTAATCTCTGTATTTCGGCTATAGCCTG
>JAAERC010000299.1 GCA_024230695.1 Candidatus Zixiibacteriota bacterium | reverse complement strand
TTATTAAATGGCAGGGCGGCAAACTGTTTTTTCTCCCAGTCGGTAAGCGGGATAACATCATCATAGAAACCATCAATAGTTATCTTTCCATTTTCATCATGCAGGCCACCAATAATTTTCCCAAGAACATTAATTGGATTAGCAATCGATCCACCGAAACTACCAGAA
Source organism: Candidatus Zixiibacteriota bacterium (assembly GCA_024230695.1). The sequence goes on along the minus strand of JAAERC010000299.1, from coordinate 4,105 downwards.
TGAAGATCCCGGTCGGGTCCGGTTATTTTTACCTCAACAAAGGCCAACCCACGAAGCCCGTATGTAACAGCAGGCTTATCTTTTCCAAATTGACCGCTATCCGATACAACAACAATATCAGCCTTCAGCAATTCGACATTATCTTTGATAAATTTTTCAAGATTTTCTGAACCTGCCTCTTCCTCACCTTCAATCAATAATTTTACATTTACCGGAAGATCAGTATCTGTCGCCAAATACGCCTCTAAGGCCTTCACATGTGTCCAGACTTGTCCTTTATCATCTGTCGCACCTCTGGCAATAATATATCCATCCTCAAGAAGAGGTTCAAATGGTGTGGTTTTCCATAAATCAAGTGGTTCCGGAGGTTGAACATCATAATGGCCATAATACAGAATTGTCAGTTTATCAGGAGAAACCATCTTTTCGCCATAAACAACAGGATGACCGCCCGTAGGCATTATTTTTGATTTAATACCTGTTTTATTTAATTGTCCTGATAACCATTCAGCGCATGCCAGGATATCTTTTTTATACTCGCTTTTGGCCGAAACCGATGGAATCCTAAGAAAATCAAATAGTTCGTCTAATCTCTTTTTTTTATTCTTATCCAAAAAATCCCTGGGGTTCATATTTACTCCAAAATTAAAAATTATTTTTCCTTTATTGAGGACACTGCACCGGTTTTAACGATAAAATAACAGATCCACTCTAATTAACATTTTTACAAAATAGTAATTAAGAGCCTAAAAATCAATAAGATACGCCAAAAATAGTTTAAAACTATTGCATTTTAACAGGAACAGATTATACTTTATAAAGTATAATAAATAAATTGGAGAAAATTAACCTATGCCTCGTTTGACAAGCCTGTTAATTATATTGTTGTTATCTGTTTCGGCGTTTGCCCAAACAGAACCTTTTGTATCAGTATCTCATCCTACCGTCAATTTTGGGTATATATCTCAGGCAGGAGAGTATAGTAGAAAAATTACATTAAAATCAAATATTAGCGACACGCTAATCATCGAAAACACTAACACATACTGCCCTTGTGTAACAGCGAGTTATAACAAAACGACTCTTTATCCGGGTGACAGCATAATTTTGGAGCTTAAATTAAGACCAAAAAACTTGACAGGAAAAATATATAAGGTTACTCATATTTATGTTGAAGGTGATATCAGAATAGCATCTCTTCCGGTTAAGGGAATTGTCTATAAAAATAGCTCTAATTTTGAGACTATTTTTGTGGAACCTGCTAATTTGAATTTTTCTCAGTTTGGCGATAAAGGCATTGATGAAGCTGATTTTTATATCCACAATGCTTCCGATGAAACCGTTCCACTGGAGTTATTGTTTACAAATACTGAATATTTCGAGCTAGACTTCCCCGTTTATGTAGAACCAAACAAAAAAGTAAAAGGAACCGTAAAACTTACTGAAAAGGGGAAATCAAACGAATTTGGCGAATCTTTTACATTTAAATTTATTAATGCCAGATCTGAGGAGTATCTGTTTTCAGTGTCCGCCACTAAGAAATTCTTTAAAGGAAAAAGTGAAAAGAAATAGATGACAATAAAACCCAAACGTATGCGAAGGTACATTATTGCAGATTATAATAATTCTGCCGATAATGTAATCATTGGCATTTTTTAATAAGATGAACTTTGGAGGAAATATGAAAAAAGCGACCCTGATAATTATGATAATATGCTTTACATTTGGGTTGTTTGGCAGTGTTCTGGCTGAACCGGCGATGACAATTCCCGAATCAGTATACGATTTTGGTTATGTTCCACAGCATTCCAAGATCAGCCATATATTCTGGTTGCATTCAACCGGAACCGATTCGTTGAAAATCCTTACTGTAAAACCTGGCTGAGGATGCACCAAGGCTCCCCTTGAAAAGGATGAGCTTGCTGTCGGTGACAGCACTAAGCTTGAAATTATATTCTCAACTAAATCATATCGAAGTCGTCAAACTAAACGCCCGAGTATTGTGACCAATGAGGGACCGGATAAGAAGTTTGTGCAGATAACAGCTAATATTTACACTAACCCAGACTCAACATATCCGGCAGTATTTAAGCCTTATAAATTTGATATCTCTCAATATGGTGAAAAAACCAGAAAAAAACTGGAATTTACAATTACTAATATAACCGATGAGAAATTTAATCTGGCCCTGGTTGATATGCCCGCCGGAATGTTTAAGGTCTCATTACCTAAAAGCGTCAAACCGGGTAAATCGGCCAAAGGTAAAATTGAATTAACTGATGAATACATTTCGGAACAATTTGAGAAATCAATAACTGTCGAATTTAGCGGTAAGGAAACGACTCGATTCACCATCCCTGTCAAACGAGTCATTCGTATCCCCGGTGAAAAGGTCGATAAAGTAAAGCCAGCGAGAAAAACTAAAGCGGGATGATAAGTATTTAAATTAATAAAAAAAATCCGATTATTTTTAATCGGATTTTTTTATTGCCAATATATATTGATCAATCAAAAACAGTATCATAGTTATTGATTACTTCTTCATAGGCGGCGCTATAAATTTCGGACTTGGCATTTGAATGAACCAGACGATAATTACTATACCCTCGGCTATCCTCAAAAACGAAATTTACTCCACCCTGTAAGGAGTAGTAATACCAAACTTCAATCGGTTTCAACACAGACGGCGGAGAGGCTGTTTTTATTTCATCACTTAATCCGTATTTAAGCAGAACTCTTCCTCGGTCTGATTTCCAGCCATTTTTTACTCCTGCCAATGAGGAATAATATTTATTTGCATAATTGAATCTTGAAATGACATCGAGTAAATATTCATTAAGTGGCGTATCTCTTGAAGGATCAAAATCGGAAAAATGACGTTCAATAAAAGCAGATTTCCCTGTATCATTCAGGGTTTCAAACATCTCCCAATCAGACGCATCGATAATATATCGTATCCAATTTGACTTGGTTTCCAAACTGGCCGTATCAAGCGGAGACCTGAAAGTTATCGCAATCTTTTCAGATTGTTTTGGCAATGTAACAATGGAAATACTTCTTACCGATTTGGCTTTAGCTCCAGTTTCAATATCGGTTGCCGTTATTCTTAATTCATATTTCCCCAAAGCCCAACTTGAATAATCAATCCTATTTGTTATTACCGCTGAGGATCCAGGTTTAGGATGAGTCATTTTGCCAAAATCAAAATATATCTCACCTGTTTCCTTATAAATTTGATACGTAAGTGCAAATGAATCGTTTGCAGCCGATGGATAATGCAAATTATAAAGTTCTGCATAGATATAAACATAAGTATCTGAACTATTAAATATTCCCATAGGAGCAGGGATAATATCATACCCATTCTTGATAAAGCGCGATGTTGTCAGTAATGAAGAATCAGTAACGAAACGTATATTTTTCGCCAATTCAATATCACTCATACACAAGGAATCAGAAATGATACGGTTAATTTTAAATCGCTCATAACTAAAAGAACTCTTTTTTCCGTCATTTGCATCAGTAATGTTCAATATGGCCTTATACACGCCCGGCTCAATATACAATACCAATTTATTAAAAAGTTCTACATCTTTTTGGGATGCTTCTTGAATATTATCGACACGGGTATGAAATATTGTTCCGACCGAATCAATCTTATTCCCGAGTGTATCAGTGAGAAACAGATTTGCCGTGATTGACGCACGTAGCCAGTTTTCTCCGCCCATGGATTGAAAATCAAATTGATATCGTTTTACTGAAAATGGAAACTCGACATAAGATGCTGTCCCGCCCCTGGGATCATTAAAAACATTTATTCCGGCCTGAATACCAATAGTTTCCGAAAATACTGATGAAGCCACCAATAAAAATAGTATCAATATTATATAAAATAAACGCCCAAACATTGTTTTTAACTCCTCCTTGAGTAGAATGTATAAATTATAAGGTATTATGATTTGGTTAATATCCATCCGGAATTTTCATTGTGCCACGTTTGACAGATGTCTCAGATTCCATTCCATTATTATTGATCCAAGATTCCCAATCATTATCAAACCGTTCGCCCTGCTTATTGGAGTGAACAAGTCTGAAATTACCAAAC
>JAAERC010000298.1 GCA_024230695.1 Candidatus Zixiibacteriota bacterium | reverse complement strand
AACCAAAGAGAAATTCAAAGAGGATACTGCCGCTGAACTGTGTGCCTTGATGGCCTTCTCAGCTATTAAGAATAATGATAAAGTCGGTATGATAATATTCTCTGACCGGATCGAGAAATTTTTGCCGCCCAAAAAAGGACGAGCGCATGTGCTCAGATTGATTAGGGAGATCCTTCATTTTGAACCGGAAGGAACTGGGACCGATATCGCCGGAGCATTAGAATATTTTAATAAAGTGATCAAGAAAAAGTCGGTGGTTTTTTTGATTTCTGATTTTCTCTCCGAAGATTATCTCAAACCGCTTCAAATCGCAAATAACAGACATGATATAATTGCGATGAAAATTTCTGACCCGCGTGAATTAAAATTTGAGAATGTCGGAATGATCGAGCTTGAGGACGCCGAAACTGGAGAGACTTTAATAATCGATACCGGTTCAACCGAATTTAGAAATGATTTTGCCCAACAGGCGGAAAAAGATAATGTTGCTCTGAAACGTTCCTTCCAATTAATCAATCTTGATTTTATACAGATTATTACTAACCAGTCATATATAATACCGCTTATTAATTTCTTTAAGGCGCGCGAGAAGCGCCATTAGGAAAGAGAAACGACATTGAGACAGGAATTTAAAACATGAATAAAGGAAACACAACCATAAGTACACTGGCTTTAGTAGTCTCATCTGTAACTATGATACTTTTGCTTTTTATGCTTTTTAGTCAAAATGATTTATCATCAAGTGATGATTATGCGGCTCAAAAAAGCATGGCTGGTGAGTTAGCCGACAATAATCTGTACCTTGCGGCTATTGATGAGTACAAATTGATTTTAGCAAATCAAAATATCGAAGATAAAGCGCGAGCCAATATTAATTATATGATCGGTCGGATATTTTTTGACAATATCGGCGACTATGATAACGCCGCCGCTTATTATATCAGGGCTAGAAGTCTTAATCCAAATGGCAGTTTCTATGATGAGGCCGGTCGAAATCTGATTGCCTGTATGGAGAAGATGGGACGGATTCTTGATGCCAAACGGGAGCTTGATAAAACTGTTAATATTGATTCTGTTTACGCCGAACATAATGGCGAAACGGTGATAGCCAAAATAGGTGATAAGCCGGTCTTTATGTCTGATATAGAGGAAAATATTCAAAATCTTCCTCCGCAGATGCAAAAACAGTTTTTATCCAAGGAAAGCAAATTAGATGCTCTCAATGGATATATAGGGATTGAACTGGTATATCGTGCGGCTATTCGAGAGGGGTTTAATACTAACCCGGAACTTGTTAAACTTACCGAACGGATCACCAAACAGGCGGTTGTTGAGCGATACCTTCAGGAAAATGTGATGGGTGATATTACAATTGATGACAACGATGTTTTAAATTTT
>JAAERC010000297.1 GCA_024230695.1 Candidatus Zixiibacteriota bacterium | reverse complement strand
GGCGGCCATTCCTTCACCATCATACAGACGTGAACCAAGACCATTTTCAACAAATGGATCATCGATGATCGTCAATTTATCTGAGGCTATTTTCTTGCCAAGTTTTCCTTCAAAGCATGATCTTTTCTGCTGTATATTACGCGCCTGCATCGGTCCGTATAGAGCATACAATAGGCTGGTGCGGGCCCGATTCTCTACAATCATATCATATTTACCCGATTCCAATTTTTCCTGACCGATCTTACTAAAAGCACGCTCAACTGCTTTTTGGGCCAATAATTCATGATCTGGAAGATTATTAAAATATCGAACCGTTTTGAAATCAAAATCATTAGGACGACACTCTTTTTCGTCGCAAACGGTCACTTCAATTCCTACCGAAAAAGAGGTTGAGGATCGTGATCCTTCAAACCCGTTGCTGTGCACCTTAGTAGATTCATTGAAAGAATCATTATAATAAGATGTGCAGGCGACTACTTTTTCGCTGGCTCCCATCGCCGTCGCTTCCATCTCGCGAGCCAGTTTTACTCTGTTTTCAGCTGTTACCGATTCATATTCAGGGTCAAATATATGAAGATCGATATCTTGTTTACCCTCATAATATTGTGGATCTGGCAGTTTTCGATATTCATCTTCGCTCAAATATTTTGTCATCGAGATAGCTTCTTCAACAAATTTGGTTATGGCTGTTTTGTCGAGATCGTTTGTGGAATGACTTGAATATTTGTTATTGGCATACACAGCCAGACTGAGTGAATTTTCGGTAGCCTCAGTCAGTTTGTCAACCTGTTTATTACGATGCTGGACCTCAATATCTCTGGACATATAAACATTAACGGCCGCATCCTTGGCACCGCTTTTTTGAGCCAGAGAAACAACCCATTTGGCCAAATTCAATCTTTCTTTATTATTCATAATCTAATCCTATAAATATCGTTTTTATTTATTGGTGAAATCCCCAAAACTTCAGGATACACCGCCTACGGTAATTTTAGAGACTTTGGTCGTCGGCATACCATCTGTCACCGGCGCCCCCTGACCATTTTTACCGCAGGTTCCACCACCCTCTCCAATTTGTGGATCATCACCAACCATAACAAAATCTTTTAATACCTGTGGACCATTACCAATAATATTAACATCCTTTACAGGTCTGGTAATTTTACCATCCTCGATCAAATACCCGGATTTAAGATAAAATGTGAAATCACCCGGGCCAATATTGACTTCACCGTTAGTAAATGCTTCAGCATAAAGACCTTTTTTGACAGATCCGATAATTTCATCTTTGGTGTGTGGTCCCTTATGCATATATGTATTTGTCATTCTTGGCATAGGTACATGTCGGAATGATTGTCGTCGGCCATTTCCTGTTGGCTTGACTTCATAATGCTTACTGCTGATATAATCATGCATATAGCTTTTAAGAATACCATTTTCAACCATAACAGTATTATTGGAATCGTTACCCTCATCATCAACATTTATCGTTCCACGCATATTCGGTAGGGTTCCATCATCAACAATAGTCACAAAATCTTCTGCAATTTTTTTGCCTATCTTATCAGCAAATAAAGATTCACCCTTTCGATTGAAATCGGCTTCCATACCATG
>JAAERC010000296.1 GCA_024230695.1 Candidatus Zixiibacteriota bacterium | reverse complement strand
CCATAGGGGAAGTAGACAGAAACAACATCGAATTGGTAGTAAAATCTCAAAAGTGAAGGAACGAACCCATTTTGCTGTAATTGTTTGAACGTATTTAGGTTATGAGGGATTTTTATTATTGGGGCAGACAGGCCGTCTGCAACCCACAACATATTACGTTGTGTTGGGTCTTGATTCCGCATTGCGGGATTGTGACCCGACACTCTTTGCCTGCCGTCAGGTCACAATTCACCTTCGGTAAATCAAGACCTGACGGAACAAGTTAATTGGGCAAAAAAACACTAAAACGGGAAAGTAAACCCATTTTGCTGTAACGATATGAAACATATATTATTATAGAGAATTTATACGATCATTTATAATTATTGGTACAAATTTTAGTAGTAAAATTGTAACTGAAATATGGGTAACCATGAATTCTTGTGGGGTGTCCCACAACTTGTTATAAACCCTGAGATAAACAAAGGGCTGTGGGTTAGTAGATTAGAATGACATCTAAGCAATAAAAAAACCTGCTTGCGCAGGTTTAATATTTAAATGGTGGGGGGAGGATTTGAACCTCCGAAGGCTTCGCCGACAGATTTACAGTCTGTTCCCTTTGACCACTCGGGAACCCCACCAAAAAAAGTCTATTCTTCTACTTATCGGCTCTTTCTACTCGGGTTGTAGTCCCCTCTTAAAAAAAAAGCCGGAGAGAGGAGTCGAACCCCCGACAGGCTGATTACAAATCAGCTACTCTACCAACTGAGTTACTCCGGCGCCGATAAACGGAAATTATTATATCATATTTATGATTATTGTCAAGCCTAATGTCACTATCTGCCAAATAAATCAACAAATAATAAAAGAAAGGCGCTTCTTATACTACAACTTCCTTTTCCATTTGGTGCCATCGGAACTATCCTCAAGGATTATCCCCTCTTTTAAAAGATCATCACGGATCTTATCAGCTGTCGCGAAATCTTTATTTTTCTTCGCCTCGGTCCGCTTATTGATCAAATCTTCTATCTCAGAGTCAATTCCTTCGGTGTCCCAATTCAAAATATTTAAAACAACATCTATCTTCTCAACGGCCTTAATTGCCCGGTCACGTTCATCAGTTGACAATTTATTCTCAGCTCTTAATCTATTAATATCGCGGACCAGATCAAATACTTCACCAAGCGCCGCGGAAATATTAAGATCATCATCGAGAGCATCCTCAAACCCGGCCAGAGCCTGGTCAATAATTGTGTCAGCCTCACCCGATGACTCTCCCCCGCCAAAACTCTGGAGATTCTTATAAAAATCTGTATAGCGACTAAGTGTCTTACGAGCCGAATCAAGCGCACCAATAGT
>JAAERC010000295.1 GCA_024230695.1 Candidatus Zixiibacteriota bacterium | reverse complement strand
CGATGAACCTCCGGCAAGAATACCCTCCCGATGAGCCAATTGTCTTGCGGTTGCAAAAGAATCATCATCTGACACAGATATGACCCTGTCAATGAGCTCAGGATGCAAGGCCTTAGTCAAAACATCAGAACCGATTCCTTCAACTTTATATGCTTCCGCTTCTATTGTTTTGTTATCATTTAAATATGGAGCAAACATCGATCCAACCGGATCGACCGCAATTATCTGAATATTACTGTTTTTCTTTTTCAGGTAGCCGGCCACACCAGATAAAGTCCCTCCGGTGCCAATTCCGGCGATTAGATGAGTGATCTTACCTTCGGTATCATTCCAGATTTCCGGCCCGGTTGAATGATAATGGGATTCAACATTATCTTGACTGTGGTATTGATTTACATGAAAATATCCATTGTCTTCGGCAATATTAATAGCTTTCATGTAGTATCCATCTGGGTGGTCATGAGGGAGGTCGGCAGGGCAGACTATTACTTCGGCTCCAAAAGCGCTTATTAAATCAATTTTTTCCTGACTGGTCTTGGCTGGAACGGTTATAATCGCTTTTAATCCAAGGATCGCCGCAACCATAGCCTCAGAGGCTCCGGCGTTGCCTGATGAATTATCAACAATTGTGTCGCCCGGTTTTAGTTTACCTTCATCTAGAGCCTTTTTGAGGATATAACCGGCCATACGATCTTTAACCGATGCGCAGGGATTAATAAATTCCAGCTTTCCCAGCATAAGTGGGCCGCCATTAGCCAAACCATTACTTATGCGAACCAGAGGAGTATTTCCGATAACATCTAATATATTTTGTTCGTAGTTCATCTCTTTTCCTATATTTTATAACATCTTATCACAAAATTGTTTCATTTTCAATTAATTTTATTACAAAAGATAAATACGAGCCGATATTATTTTATATTGACAAACATTTGTAATGAAGCTTTAATTTTGGAAAAGAAATTTAATTTATAGGAGGTCAAATGATTAGGATCTTTATAGCACTCGTTTTAATGTTGGTTTTGGCCGCATTTATTGGGTGTAATAAGAGCGAGGAAGATGTTGATCGGTTGGAGCGGGAAGCTCTGGAGTCTGAAACCGTTGAGGCTGTTCCTGATAGTTCAACTATTGAAGCTGTTGTTGAAATTGAGGAAGAACCTCTTACCCCGGAAGAGGAATTGGCTAATCGTCGATATGAGGGATCTGGTTCAGGCGGTTTCACAATTCAGGTTGGTTCAGGAACAACACGTCTAAACGCCAATTATGCTGCTGAACAGTATATAAGCCGAGGTTATGAGGCTTTTGTTTCAGAGGTTTATATTGATGATGTTTCATATTTCAGGATCAGAGTTGGGAATTTTGAAACATTTGAAGAGGCCAAGCTGATGGGTGATGATTTGAAGGATAAATATTCTGTAGATTATTGGATCGACAACAATATCTAATGTTGCTTTTTCTTTTACCGATTTTTAATACCCGGTTTTGTACCGGGTATATTTTTTGTAGTTCACCAATAAAAAAACCGGCCATGTTGGCCGGTTTCTAAATCTACTAAATGTTTTATAGATCAAAGATCATCATCGTCGATTAATCTAACTATCGGTGCAAATTTACTGGACGATTTAAATTCGGCCAGTTCGCCGGACCCAGCCACATTTTTAAACTGTGCATAAGATTTTTTCACCTGCTTTATATTATCTCTCGCCAAGTAATTGAGCATAAGATAATGATATAATTGCGGGTCTGATTTATTAAGCTTTTTGGCCTTCTTAAGATGTTTCTCGGCGTTCTTATGATCACCCAGTTTGAATTCTGCAATTCCGGCACCTCGGTGAGCAGGATAAAACTTGCTGTCAATATCAATGGCAGTTGTATAATCAATAAGAGCCGAACGATATTCACCTTTGGCCATTCTGGCCCCGGCCCGTCCGGCCAGAGCGGTAGTATTATTTTTAGAATATTTTAAAGCCGAGGTGAACTGAGAAATCGACAATCCATTCTGATTTTTG
>JAAERC010000294.1 GCA_024230695.1 Candidatus Zixiibacteriota bacterium | reverse complement strand
TAATAATATTTTTACATAAACCACTTTTTTGTGTGATGAACAACATCGCCGAATTTTCTCATAAAAGCCATATCATCTTCATCAAGTGGTCCCTGCCTTACTCCAGCCAGGTTCTCTTCTAAATGTTTTATATTCGATGGTGCATTAAGACAAACGTCAACATTCGGATTATTAAGCACAAACCGATAGCATTCACCGGCCGTTGGGATCCTTCCATCCTTGGGCCAGTTTTTTGGGCGATGCAACAGAAATCTCCAGCGGGTCGCGGTGTAGCTTATAATTCCAGGATCATGTTTTTCAAGATGCGGGAAAATATCTTCTTCGGCTCCCCTATGTGCCGCGTTATACCGCATCATGAAGGCGTTATAATCACCCTCAGCGGCGTATCGACCAACTAATATGCGGTCGTGGCATGACATCCCGATCTGTTTGACTTTCCCTTCTTCCCGCAGTTTCATTAGTTCTTCTTTGATTTTCTCAGGGAATTGTTTTTCTTTCATCACTCCAAGATACAGGAAAGTATCAATATAGTCGGTCCCGAGTTTTCTTAATCGATTTTCAAGGGTTTTTCTGACATCAGTATGAGTAAATAGCAGATTATAATTCCCGGTGGCTATAACATATTTCTCACGGTTGGATCTAAAAACATCTTTGAGAACTTTTATCATATGAGTATCAAAACCATATGCAAAGAAAAAATTAATTCCCTCGTCAATGGCTTTATAGACAGTTTTTTTTCCGGGACGCATAGTTGCTGATAATCCAAGTCGAAATACTTCGGGGCCATCTTTTCCAAATTGAGTATGCAAAAAGTCGTTTGACATAAATTCTCTGATTATTAAAAAGGTTAAAAGTAATTAAAAAATAAATACGCCCAGGAGGAGTCGAACCCCCAACCTTCTGGTCCGTAGCCAGACACTCTATCCAATTGAGCTATGGGCGCATCTATTATAATTGCAAAGCCCAATATCGTAATTTTGTCTTAAAAGTCAAACAAAATCGGCATCATTAATTATCATAAAGCATAATTAAAATGAGCATTGAGATTGCCACGTCATCCCGATCGAAGATCGTGCTTCCTCGCAATAACGTAACTGGAAAATTCCATGTAAGCATTTCACTATCATAATTTTACAGCGAAAATGGGTTCGTTTTCCCAAAACGGCCTTTTTGGCCGATAAATGTGTAGTAAAATTGTAATTGTTTTATTCGGATAATCAACATCATAATTAAGGCGCAGGGTAAAAAATAACGGTGATGTCGTAATGAAATTGTGAATTTAATAGCAACGTTCTGGCAGACAAGTTGCCTGCCACTTACATAATAATATTACTTACAGACCGGAATCGGGCCGGCCTTATATTTATAGTTTATCAAATGGACAATATCCAAAATGTTAATGGGCAATGCACCATCGGCATTGGCCGCTTCAACGGGAATCGGCGATTGGCCATCCTTATAAATTGAATTTATCAGGAAAACAATATCAAGAATATCAATCCCAGCAATTCCATCTATATCTCCGCAGATATATGGATTAATTGTGCGGTTGTTTATTATGGATATACTATAATCAAAAAAATTAGTTATAGCCAAATCATAATCATTGTCGTTATCAAAATCGACTGCGAAAACCGACATGGGGCTCTCCCCCGGATCATAATCGACTATTGACTCAAAGATACCCAGACCATTGTTCTTTAGAACGGTGATATTGTCGCCTACATGATTTGCGCTGATAATATCGAAATCATTGTCGTTGTCGATATCTATTGATGTTAGAAAAACGGGGCCGGCTCCCACGTTATAATTAACGGCCGGAGCAAATGTCCCGTCAGAATTGTTGAACAGTATTGATATATCGTTAGAAATAGAATTTGCCACTGCCAGATCATTATCTCCATCAATATCAAAATCAGCAGATAAAGCATACATTGGTCCATCTCCAACATCATAATAATATTCTGGAACACACCGCCCAGTCCCATCATTTGTGATTATATAGACCCTGTCATCCTGGCCACTAGCAATTACTATATCGATGTCATCATCTCCATCAATATCCTCCCCGAAGATAGAATTTACCCCAGTTGCCACTCCTCTGGCGCCAGTAATAACAAATGTCCCGTCGCCGTTATTCTTTAGAATTTTAAACCCACTCCAGGTCAATACCATCAGGTCATAATCACTATCGCCATCCAGATCAGCAGAAAATACTGATTTGGCCATTGAACTTATAGGATAATTAACGGCCGATACAAAGGTCCCATCGCCATTATTCATAAGTATAGAAATATCATCGGAGTCGAAGTTTGCCACCGCGAGATCATTATCACCATCATTATCAAAATCCGCTGAATATGCCGAATATGGTTTATCCCCTGCCAGATAGTTAACCGCCGAAGCAAATGTACCATCACCATTATTGGTCAGTATGGAAATATTATTGGACATTGAGTTTGTCACAATAAGATCAAAACTACCATCTCCATCAATATCTTGCGAAAACACCGATGTGGGATGGTTGTTAACCGAATAAAGGACCTCATCCTCAAAAAGCGAGATATCTGCCATTGCAATTGTTGATACTAGCGATAAACAAAAGAATGCAAATAGATTGAATAGAAACTTACACATTGTATTTCCTCCGTTAAAAATTAAGAAGGGATCAAATTACGATATGTTTTTTTTGACATGTAACAACTATAGTATATAGATAGGAAATTGATTTTGTTTTGTCAAGTATTTATTTGGATAATTACCTGATCGGACAATATAACATAATCAGATGGATATCAATTGGCACCGGAGTTGAAATAGATGAAAGCGGCGGCGACAACAATAAACAAAACAAATAGTAATATCAGAGAAAATTTACCGGACTTTTTTTCGGGTTCACTCTTCTTTTCCTCCCGGCTCTGATTTTTCAAGTCAAGCATCGAGTCAACTATTTTGTTCTCGGCCATGAGGGTCTCATCGCTTTCCTTCGGAATAGTGATAACATCCATCGGTTCGCGTGCGCTTGGTTCCCCGATCTCATCGACCCGGATAGCAACTACCGTAACATTATCCCCGCCCCCATGATCATTGGCCAGTTGTACCAGATTTTTGGCAATAGCATCAAGATCACCTTTGGCCTGCATCGCCGCCAAAAGGATCTCATCATCATCGGCAAATCCGCACAATCCATCTGAGCAGAAAATATATGTTTTGCCAGATTCAATTCGGATAGAGCGAATATCGATCTCAGTTTTTTCATTAACACCCAAAGCTCTCGTGATAACATTTTTGGCAACCATCTTCGATGCTTTTTCCTCGGTCATTTGTCCGGCGGCCTGCATCTCGGAGACCCATGAATGATCGATTGTTAACCTGGTCAGGGCACTGTCGGTCATCAAATATGCGCGACTGTCACCAACATGCGCGACATGAATAAAATCATCCTCAAAGACGCAACCAACAAATGTTGTCCCCATCCCGGTTAAGGCGCTATTTGAACGAGACCGAATGTAAATACTTCGGTTGGCGATTCGAATCGCTTTCACGAGAAGATCAGCGGCAGGTGGAAGATTTTTTTCGAGATCCAACAACTTGTTTTCATTGATCTCAGAAACAAGTTCGGAGAAACAATAATTTATGGTTTCACAGGCATCGCTTGACGCTACCTCACCTGCCTGATGACCGCCCATGCCATCGCAAACAAGAAACAGATTTCGATCAGCATCTATTTTAAATGAATCTTCATTTCCCGTTCTAACCAAACCAACATCGGTTTTTCCAGCATATGATAATTTTAGGGTCAAAATTACCTCTATAATATAATTGTGCTCATTTGGTATTTCATAACATATAAGTCAATACAGCGCAATAAAAAAATAAAATAATATTACTCAACCAATAAAAAAGCCCGCCATATAATGGCAGGCTTTTAAAGATATTATTTCTAACACATTTACTTGAGTAACAACATCCTTTTCATAGCAGAAAAATTGTCTGTTTCAATTTTGTAGAAATAGACTCCGCTTGAAAGAGTTGACGCATCAAAAGTAAATGAATGGTTTCCGGCGCTTTTAACACCAAGAGCATATTCGTTAACTTTTCTACCAAGTAAATCATAAACAAACAAATTAACAACCGAGCTGGTCGGCAAATCATAAGATATTGTCGTTGCCGGGTTGAATGGGTTCGGATAGTTCTGATGTAGTTCAAAACCATTCGGGAGAGTTGGATCTCCAATTTCTACATTGGTCGGTTCCTGAACTGTAGTCAAAACATTTCCAGTAACTGTTACTGAATTGTCCAACCCTGAAGTAACAGTAAATTCGATTTGATCAGTTGTAATCAATGTACTCGGGGGAATCACTAAGTCAATATCAAGCATCATTATCGCGCCGGATTTAACATAATGGAACCCTTCAGCAAAGTTTACAATCCAACCATTACTTGACGAGGCCGTGATTGTAAAGAAATCAAGACCATTACCAGTGTTTTCAACCATCACCGAATAATGAACGACTTCCCCGGCCTCAGCTGTCTGATCGGTCGGAGTAGTAAAATCGGCTGATACTATTCCTTCTGCGGAAAGATTGACTTCTTTAAAAGGTAACCAAACGCCGTCAAAAATCGGGTCATCAGGACCGGTTGTTGTGGCCTCTCGATCATTGATCATAAAGGTTAGGGTCTGGCCGGTAACAGGACCTTCGTCTTCAACAGTTTTAGGATCATCCCCATTTACCGCAAGATTTCCATATCTTCCGGCTCCGGGTGATACCGCAATTGTGTCGCGACTACAGAAAGTTCCATCTTCATCAAAAATATCAACAATAGAACCAATCGGCGCGGCAACACCATTGTAGGTACTGGACCTGCCGTCTAAACCGCCTCGGAATGTGTTCACTTCAGGAAACTGAGCAAAAGCAACGGATGTCAGAAGCGTAAGGAACAACATACACAGGCCGGTTGTAAACAACAGATTTGAAAATTTTCTATTCACTTATACCACCTTCCTTGTCGGCCGCCTTTTTCGGCGGCCGATCTGGAATATATAACATCCATCTATTTCATCAAGACCATTTTGCAAGTTTTTTCAAAATCATTGGCAGTCATCCGATAGAAGTAAATTCCTGAAGCAACCGAGCTACCGGATTCATTCTTACCATCCCAGATAATCTGGTTGACACCTGCGGTCGCCATTCCGCTAAATGGAGTGGCAACTTTTTCACCAAGGATATTGAATATTTCAAGAGTAACAGTCGTTGCGGTCGGAATTGCAAACGAAATTGAGGTGCTTGGGTTAAACGGATTCGGATAGTTTTGAGCCAACCCAAACTGGTCAGGAAGTAATCTATCGCCAGATTTGGCGGAAGTCACATCGCTGATTTCCATTCGGTGGCTGTCATTTATCCGGCTGAACCGCTCATCAGTTCTAACACCATCAATAACCAGGCTGAATTTTTCACCATCCTGTAAACCATCAATTTCGGCCGTCATCGGATCATCGCCATAAACCGGCATAAACCCAAATCGTCCGTCCTGACCAACTGTTCCGGAACCAACAACTCTATCGTTAGAAGCTAACGCAAGGATTTCGGCACCATGAGGAACCGGGATTCCATCGAGTCTCAGATCTGATGAGTAAATACTGGTCCAGAATCTTGAAGTCTTAATTTCATTTTCAATATTCGCAACGTTAAATTTGGCTGGTCCTTGACCAAAGATTGTCGTGGGGCCAACTCCCGGATAGCTTAAAGTTGCTGATGAGAGCATATAGAGCCAATAACCATAACCGGTTTCCATCATTTCAAGAGTAGCATATTCAGGATATGCCGCTTCATAACTGAGAGATGCATCACCAATCCATCCAAGAGCAACATCAAGATCACTATGGACGCCGGCAAGTGCAACGGCAGGTTCATAAGCTACATCCGGTAAATAAGAAACCAGGTTCCATTCGCTTTCTAGAGCGATCGGAGTTGTTGGGGCAACCGGTGAACCTTCAATAGTCAGGATATCCGGATTGGCCATATCAACCCAATAACCATGAATATGATCGGCAAAGAACAGATTTGAAAATTCAGGATACATCGGATCATAGGTATATCCGCCGCTTTCAAATCCAAGGATCGCCGTCACATTATCCATGACATCGGCAAACAATAATTCAATATCATCACTTGGCGTGTCAAGGTTCCACGAAATAAGATTCTTACCAACATTAAGTTCGATAGTTCTGGTTTCAACACGGAAGAGATCGAAACAGATCTCTGTCAATTCCGTGGTTTCTGTCCAATAGACAGGCGCATCGGTTGATGTCGCATATCCATTTATAAAGAATTTGATTTCGTCGCCTTCAACAGCCCCATCTTTTTCTGGAGTCTGCGGATTGTCAGCATAAACATACATTAAATATTCGCCGGCCATATCAACAAAATGTGTTCCACAATGAACAGCCGGTTGTTCGTTAGTATATGCATCAACAACAGCTCCTACTGGAAGCGGGATATTGTAAAAATAACTCATACAAGTTCCGCCGTAGTATTCACCGCTGAAATATGCCGCCCAGCTGGAGGACATAACAACTTCAGGGACCTTACTCAAAAGAATCTCGATACCAAGAGTTCCGAAATCGATCTCGGAAACCATACCCGGATAATAACCATCTTTATAAGCATAGGCGTCAAAAGGAACAATACCGAGAGTTCCGCATGCAAACTGTCCGTTAACATCAGACAATTCGCTGGCCTGCAAAGCGCCGACTGGGAAACTATCCCAAAGTTCAACCATTGCACCTTCAACCGGGACTTTAACACCATCGATGATCTCAACGACTGATCCACAAACAAAAGCTGTCTGATCATCTATGACAACACCACCCGAGGTATAAATCGGAATATCCTCTTCGCCAGTTTCATCTTCAAAATAAACATATCCATCAGGTGCGATAAATGCTGAATTCAATGCCGAGAATGCCGGTGTGGCAACACTACCATCAACGGTGAAATACAGCTTGGCAAGAAGACCGCGACCACCCGGGATATATGGGCTAAAGGTCGGATCAACCGCTATCTGGACCTGATTTGTGACATTGCTAAAAGTATATCCTTTTTCAAAGTCACTGATATATTCAACCCGTGAACCGACAAATGAGACCGAATCAAACTCAAGATAATCCGGTGTCCATTCCATCGGAACATTTACTCTGGTAAGCGGGTCATTATTCTTAAAGTAAACTGAGACTTCCGCTTTTCCGCCCGGCACTGCCGGTACGGTTGCTACCCACACTGAATCAGGAGGTGCAATAAACGGAGCAACATGAATATTAACCGGGACTTCCAGAGGTGAATTCTGGGCCTCGGTCGAATATACACTGATTATAGCTGTATAATCGCCATAAAGGACTTCAGATAAATCTATGTCAAAGAATATGACATTCGGAGTAGATAATGGGAAATTGGTATTAACTATCAGCCATGGTTCTGAACTGATAGCGTCAAGAATCTGAACCTGACGACCATATTTTTCAAAGATATCAAATCTTTCATCTTCAATAATATCAAATTCTTTTGCATCAAAATCAAATGAAGCAGGGTCAGCAATAAGGAACGGATCACCCATTCCTTCAAGAGTAATAACCTGAATACATTGAGATTCGTTATCACAAATATCGTATGCCGTCCATGTTCGAGTAAATTCATAACCGGCAACTTCATCGCCAGTCATCTCTGACTCAACCATATCAAGGGTCGGAGAAGCATCGCAGTTATCTTCAATTGTTGCATTACCCAAAGTGCCGATGTCATATGGATCACCATAAGCAACAGTTACATCCGCTGGACAATTTGTAAATGCAGGGCCCTGAGTGTCCTCAACCGTAATAACCTGAACACAACTGGTCGAATTGGTATAACTGTCAGTAACAGTCCAGGTACGAGTTAATGTATAAGTATAATCACACACATCATTACTTCTGACTTCATCAAAAATAACTTCAGTTGAGGCATCGCAATTATCAGTAGCGGTTAACACGGCCGCTGTTGGAACGGCATCACAATCAACCGTAACATCAATAGGGCATTCCTGATCAAATACTGGGGCTATTTCATCATCGACGATATGAATAATCTGATCACATGTGATCGAGTTATCGCAAGCATCAGCGATTGTCCAGGTTCTGGTGAAAGTACCTTCGAGCATTTCACCGTCACTATAAGTATATATTGGGTCGGCACAATTATCGGTGGCGACCGGAGTTCCAGTATTAGCCGGTTCTGATGTCATCCCGCATGTGAGAGTGATCTCTTCGGGACAGGAAGTAAGAACCGGAGTAGTTGTATCTTCAACCGTAATAACCTGAACACATTCGGCTGTATTGCCAGAGCCGTCTTCGGCAGTCCAGGTTCGAGTCAAAGTATATGTATTGGCACAGTCGCCATCAGTTTTAACTTCATCATAATTTATTGTCAGACCGGCACAGTTATCGGTTGCTGTCATTTCGGCTGGAGCCGGAATCTGATGACACTCAACAGTTACATCAACCGGACAAGCTACATCAAAGGTTGGAGGTTCTTCATCAATAGCCAGCGTAATTGCTTGATCACAGGTGGCCGTATTGCCGGCATCGTCAGTCGCTGTCCAGGTACGAGTCATAATACCCGCTTCCGGGGTGGCATCAACAAAGGAAAATTCTAATACGTCATCACAATTATCAGAACCGGTTGGGTATCCGGTGAATTCCGGTTGATCTGAATCACCGCATGTGAGAGCGATATCAGCCGGGCAGGTGATAATTGGATCTTCAGTATCTTCAACGGTAACATCAAAGGTACACGTAGCTATATTACCAGCATCATCGGTCGCTGTAATGGTAACAGGTGTCGTACCTACGTTAAAGAGACCTGGTGCCGGGTCGGCAACGACATCTACCGATACATCGCAGTTATCATCAGCCGTAGGAAGATCAAAGGCAACTGTTGCCTCACAGGTTCCAGGCTCATTTGCAACGAGTATATCGGTCGGACAGGTTACAGTCGGGTCAGTCGTATCTTCAAATGTTATTGTCTGAATACAATCATCTGAATTACCACATTCATCTGCGGCTGTCCAGGTACGAGTAATCACATCACCAACCTGATTATCCAAATAAGTAATATCAGGGGTATCATCACAAGCATCAGTGGCATAAGCCAAACCTGTTACAGAAGGATCAGTACTGGTTCCACACTCGATAGTAATATTAGCTGGGCAGGATGTGAAAACAGGAGCTGTATTATCAACGATTGTAATTATCTGATCACAGGTAGCCGTCTGGGCTTTGCTATCTTCGGCTGTCCAGGTTCTGGTGATTGTCATAATAGTAGGACAAGTTCCGGGAACCGGAGTAGCATCGCTAAAAGTAATAGTTGGTGTATCATTGTCATCGGTGGCTGTCGCCGTTCCGGTAACTGAAGGATCATAAGGACTGCCACAATCAATTTCAACATCAGCTGGGCAGGAGGTTATTTCAGGCGGATTATCGACAACATAATCACCGATAGTCCAGCACTGCTCCTCAAATACATGGGGTTCTGTAAAAGCCCAATCAAATTCGCCAATTTGAGGATTTCTGATGCAAAGGACACCATCTTCGGTGACCCTGAGATTAAAACGAAGATACTCCTGATTGGCATGAGCGGGAGTCATACACGTCATTCCGGCAAGATCAAAGGCAATTGAATCAGGAAGAGTTCCATTACCCCAGCCATTTTCAGTTGGCCAAACCAGCAAATTAAACATGGTACTAAAACCATTTAAATATTCCACACTTTGAGTTGAAACAAACGCATCGCCGGTTGGAACAGTTAGATGCGTAAAATTTGTTATACTTCCATCAGGACTGTAAAATTCAAAGCCCATCTTACCGCCGCAAAGATCGGGGTCGCCCGTTTCAACATCCAACCAGATGTCGACGTGGAAAGAATCGGCGTCTGCCATTGTAATTGCGCCATCAGTCGCCTGCGGCGATTTTGCCACTCCCAATACAGCGGCATTGGCCTGACCAAAGGTCAGAATTACAAGACAGAGAAGGCCGAGTGTCAGCCAGGTTCGTCTCATCATGATTCTCCTTGTCTTAAATAAATTATATTATTGTTATTTATTTTCAAAATATGTGAACTCATAATAAACACCTTAGTACAATAAACACAAAACGCCATCAGGACAGTATAATCCCATGACACCCTCAAAAAAAGTTTTACTCAACTATTGTTCTTAGCAAACCAAATACCGTAGTAACAGTAAAAAGTAAATAATTGCAAGTAAATAAATCCATGTAACTTACCAGCTATAAAATACATGATTGTTGGGGATTGTCAAGTTATTTAGTGGGGACTAATACGCAAATAGTTGCATATTTATGCAGTCTCAGAGATTTTTTTGATTTAAGCGACGTTGCCTGACCCAGAGCAAAAACAGGATCAATGATGCCCCTAAAACATCGAGAATAACATCGGCAACATCAGATTCCCGCCCAGGGATATATTTTTGGTAATACTCATCAAGCAAAGCAAACAGAATCAGAAAAAACGATGAGATAATAATCACATAATGTAACTTATGTTGATGAAACAATTGTGAAAAAGATCTGAATATCAATACAGCAAACAGAGCGTACTCAAGGAAATGCAACAACTTATCGGCCATCAGAAATCCATACTCAGGCATATTCATCCCGGGAACCGATGAAAGCAGAAAAATTGCCAGTGCATAAACAATAGCCGGG
>JAAERC010000293.1 GCA_024230695.1 Candidatus Zixiibacteriota bacterium | reverse complement strand
CGCGGTATGTTTTTTCCCGTTGCCTGGCATCAGCCATCACTCTTTCCAGGCTATCATAATCTGATCGTTTCTTTTTAGGTGACATTATCCAACCATAAAGTTATTCAGCTGTACCCATAATATCGGCTAACATTTACAGCTTAAAGACCGTGTGTAGAACATACCAAATCTGGCTGACATTTTCAAATATCAGCCTTTCCTTAACATTCTACTATGACTTAGTCCTCTGCAAAATCTTTGATACGATCGATCGCACTTCAACAAGATTATCGAAGGGATCATCGTTTACCAAATACGTCCATGTTGCTGACGGGATTTTCAACCTTTTTTCATCTTCACCGAATTTCTTCTCATTGTTATCAATATTGTCAAAACAATTAATCGCTTTATTTCATGATGAACAATTAGTGCATATCGTATTGTCTTACTATATTACTATTCATCTCAAATGCTAATCCAGCGAATCGAGAGCATTGATATTTTCCCACAGTTATTTTCTCGATTGACAAACAAATGATACTAGGTT
>JAAERC010000292.1 GCA_024230695.1 Candidatus Zixiibacteriota bacterium | reverse complement strand
TAAGGAACAATACTTATTTGTCAATATTTTGTCAATATGAGGAATGGGCCTATAAGAATGGTATAATATTATAGAATTATGAGATATTTTAATGGACAAACCTTAAATATATACGATATTAATATATAGGCAGTATTTGCTGCAAACTATCATTGAGAAAGCTGGACAAACGATATATTTGCATGTTGTATTTGATTTATTAGAGATTTTATGTGATCAACTAATATTATTAGATATCGATGGAATAGAGATTAGATATGTATCTAGATAAAAAGTATTCAATTCTTCTTGTTGATGATGATGAGCAGATATTGGAAATGCTGGAGCTTATCTTAAGGAAGGATTATTCTACAATTTCTACTGTATCTGGGGAAGATGCGATTGAGGTAATAAAACAAAGTGATAATGTTGCAACGGTTGTAATGGATATGAAAATGCCTGATATTGATGGAATAGCTACTGCTCGCGAAATCAGAATCATCCGACCGGATATCCCAGTCATTTTTTACACTGGATATCCCTACGATTACAATGAAGACGATATTGATAACGATGAGAAACCTTTTGATTATATACTAAAAAGCGAACCGGCATCAAAATTAAAACGGTCGGTTCGCAATGCCGTTGAGTCTTATCGTCTGAGAAATGATGCAAAAATGCTAACTCATCATGCCGAATCTAATTTTGGTATGATTGGACGGACAACTTCAATGCAGGAAGTTTATCGTCTTATTAATAGAGTCGCGCCTACTGACGCTAAAATTATGATAAATGGTGAGACTGGTACAGGAAAGGAATTGGTAGCTAGGGCGATACATAATCATAGTTGCCGCAAAGATAAAAAACTAGCAATATTTAATTGTGATAACAGACCTTCTGATCTTGTGGAATCAGAACTGTTTGGCCATGTAAAGGGTGCCTTTACGGGCGCAATCAGCGATAGAGTCGGTATATTTCGATATGCCAACGGCGGAACAATATTTCTGGATGAAATTGGAGATCTTGATATGACCACGCAGACTAAATTACTAAGAGTACTTGAAACCGGTGAATATCAGCCAATCGGATCGCCAATTGTAAAAAAAACTGACATCAGGTTATTATGTGCAACTCATAAAGATTTAGCCGAATTGGCTGGGCGGGGAAAGTTTCGCCAGGATCTATATTTTCGTTTAAAAGGGATTCAGATTCTTATCCCACCGCTTCGTGTCCGCAAAGAAGATATTCCCTTATTGGTAGAAAAATTCAAGGATCGCATGACGATTGAGCAAGGTCTGACGCCAAAAGAATTTGATTCTTTGGCCATGTCAGTGCTTATTAAGCATAATTGGCCCGGGAATGTACGTGAATTGCTTGATACCGTCGAATCATTGATTGTTTTGAATGATTCGGATATAATAATGCGGGATGATGTTCTCACATATCTTAATAGTGGAAAGTGTAATGTACCTACTGATACTGTGAGTGAAATGACTCTGGCATATCAAACTAAAAACTTTATACGCCAGTTTATTATCGAGGCATTGGCCGCCAATAAGGGAAATATAAGTGCTGCTGGCAGGCAACTTGGTGTCGATCCGTCTAATCTTTATAAGAAAAT